>DAIUBX010000279.1:0-5018 GCA_036846465.1 Bernardetia sp. | reverse complement strand
TTTTTTATTAAAAATAAAAACAAAATAGAAAAAGGTAGATATAAAAAAGGTTGCTGAATCATTCTATAAAATACCAATTCAGCATATTTTTTAGTTCCAAAAAATAATTCTCCCAATTCCATAGCACTACTATTTTGAGGTGCAAAAATATAGGCACTTCCTACTACACTTACTGCTATTATAAAACTCAAAATAATAAGTAAGTATCCTGAATACGGCTTTTTAGAATCAATGCGTACTTTCAAAATCAAAAAAAACATTTGATGGAAAAAAGCAATCACACAACATAAAGTCAAAGAAACAGGAGCTGTTGCTGGACTTGCTACCACCAAAGTAAGTAAAATCAAAATGGCATTTTCCCATTTTTTTTTCCAAAAACAAATTAAGGCAGCCAGAAAAAACACCTCAAGTACTGCCATTTTAAGGTGTATAAAGGCTACTCCATGATTTCCGTGTACAAAATGAAAAGCATCAGAATAAGGAAGATTTGCCGACACAAATTGAGTCAGATAAATAGAAGAAGAAAATGGAAACAGAATACAAAACAGGTAAATTCCTATTTTTAAATAAAGCGAAGTAGAATATTTTTTTTTATTAATAACTGTTTCAAATACACATACACTTCCCCAATAAACAAGAAAATTAAAAAAACTATGAATAATTAAAAGTAAAGCAAAAGAATAAGAAATACCTGTAACTTTGCCTACTAAAGCACCTAACCAAATTTCAAAATAATGATAAATAACAATCCCCTCAAAACCTTCATCAAATAAAGTATTAGGCACATTTGTATTTTCATCACCAATATCTATCACCCAAGAAGTAATGCGTACATAAAATGCTTGATCAGCATCTAGAGAAGTAATTAAACTATTTTCACTCCAAAACATGCCTAGCTTCATTCCAAAAATCAAAGTCAAAACAAAAAATGAAATCACTAAAAATACTCTTTCTTCCTTAATTATTTTTTTCAATTCATCAAAATAATATTTATTTGAATTATCATATTTATTTTTATTTATCCAGTAAGCTAACAAACCTATAAGCAAGTATAACCAACTATAAGTTTTTCCTAAAGTAACAACAATAGAAACTATACTGACTAATAGTACAGAACCAATTAAAGACGAAAAAAAGATTTGTGTTTTATTCTCTACTTTAGTTCTATACAGAATAAAGAACCCAATAAAAAAACTGATTAAAACTAATAGAATATAAATAGAAAAATAACCTAGGGCTTGTAAAATCATTAAAACAGAAAATTAAATATTAATAAAACTAACAACTTTTTCGACTATCTCTTTTCCATCTTGCAAATCTACTTTATTTTTTCTCAAATACTTCAAAGTAAGTTCTAAAAATGATTTTTGATTGACTTGAAAACTCCTTATTTTATCAAAATCTAAATCAGATTGTAAAAAAGTAGTTTGGTCATACCAAATTATATTTTCTTTCTCAAACCAAATTTTTGATTTTGATAGTTTGGGTTTCTTTTCTTCAAAAACTTCTACAATTTCAAACTCAATTTTAGAATTCGATTCTTTGAGATATTTCTGTAACAAAAACTCTCCTTGATTGGCAAAATGATGAAAATCTTTATAAATCGGAATGCGTGGAGCTTCATTTTTTAGCTCTTCTTTGTACTTAGTTTTGAAAATATCTCGCTGCCAAACGGCAAAAATATAACCCAAAATGAGTTCATTGGTCATATTCTCTTCTGTCGGAACTACAAAATTATCAGCTTCTTCACCTTCCAATTTTTGCCAATAGTTTTCTATATGCTCAATCGCTTTTTCTGATTGGTTAAAATAATTTTTTAGTGTATCAAAACTTTCTTTATTTCGTGCAGCTTTGCCTTCTAATCTTTCAAAAGTCCGTTTTGTGTTTGTAAAAACTCTCTTGATTTGCTCAAATTGTATGTAGGTATTTGTTTTTGGATTGTGCAAATTTTCCCTCAATTCTTTTGTCATTTTGGTTTCATCTTTATCTATTATATTAGACAAAGCTCGTAATTCGAAAGCCAATTCTTGATTGACTTGCAAAAACTCAAAATCAGACAAATCAAATAAAGTTTGGATAGCTTCTTCTACTTTTTCAATTCGTTTCTCAAAAGCTGCTGCATACCCTCTTCTAAATTTTTGTAAAATGGATTTTGAAAAATTACTTTTTCTCTTTCCATTATCATAAATATAAAAAGGAAAAATATAGGCATTCGGTAAAATTTCATTCACAAAACTAGGAGGAACTGGTTTATTTGTTGCCCAAACATCGCCTCCATTTTCTGTATTTGCCCAAAAAATCAAGATATTTTCGCCTTGTTTTCGGTTTGGAAAAAGTTTATCCAAATCATAAAAATTACTTTGCTCATTTTCAAATTCAGCAAAAACACTCTTTTCATAATACCAAAAACCTTCCTCAAAGACAGAGATTTGTGTTTGGATTAAATTCTTTTCATCAAATTCTAATAACTTACTCTCTGTTTTTTGATTTATTTTTCCCTCTACTTTTTCCTCAATTACTTTTATAGTATCCTTCTCAAAAAGTGTGTTTGCTGCTAGTTTTGAAACTAAAACATTTTTCTTTTTTTCTAATTTGCTCTTTTCCTTTTCTTCTGAATTTGTAATTTGTTGATTGCGATTTTGAAGAAACTGTTTTGCTTTGAATCTCAGATTATTTTCTTTTTTAGATTTATTGTAAGAATTAAATTCAATAAAATTCTCTATTTTTTGAGTTAGAATGGCTCTAAAATGCTCTTTGAAAATGGCAGGAATAAGTTTGTGATACTCTGACAAAATTGGTTTTGGTTTCCACGTTGTAGGTATAAAATTAGTCGTAAAATTTCTTTTTTCTTTACCTAAGGAATAATAAACACCTTTTTCTAATTCTGTTTTCTTATGAAAAAGAATTCCTAAATTATTCTCAGTTTGATTTTGATAAATTTCAATTCTCTCAAACCAACTTTCCAACAGACGACGAAGCGAAGAAAGCGATTGTTTTTCTATAAAATCATTCTGATTTTCATTTAATGAAACAAACAAAATTCCATTTTCTGAAAGCGATTTGAAGGCATTTTGAATAGATGCAAAAAGCTGTTTTTCTTTTTTTGATAAAGATTGAAAAATTGAAATTTCCTTTATAGAATGTAGATTTTGTTTGTCAGAGTTTAGGATAATCAAATCATAATCAGATTGAAAGTTTATTTTATTTATGAGTTCTGAATTTTTTGAAAGCCCAAAAATTCCTACTTGAGAAATGAGTTTCTTGGCATCAAAACCAAACTGCGAAGTTTCATTTTGAGTAGAAAAAGCCAAAAGCAAATCCATAAAACTTTCAAAAGTTCCAAAAAGTGTTTTCTTTTTAAATTCTTCGCTATTAAATTCTAATGACTTTAAGATTTGATTATCATTAATCCAAATCTTTTTTGGTTTTGTAAGATTAATTTTTTCTTGAATAATCGGAATAAAATCTAGTTTTGATTTTTCACTTTCACTTAAAAATTCATTAAAAATTCCATAGAAAAGAAGTTCGTTTTCCTTAATTTTATTTTTCTGACAAAAATCAGTTACAAAACTTTCTAATTTAGAATAAGAATTAGGGATTTTTAATTTATGAGAATTGTTAAAAAAAACATCTAAGAAATTAGAAAGCGATTTTAAAATTTCATTTCTTTGAAAGAATGACTTTTTAAAATTAGAATTTTGATAAATCGTTTTCCAAAACTCAAAAATTGCAATCCATTCAGAAAGCAAATAAATTGAGTGTCCACCTTCTTCCAAAAGCTGAATAATGGGTTGTAAATCTTCTTTTTGCCGAGTAGAAAAACCTTTTCGAAACTCATTTTCAATTTCTTTTTTTCGTTCTACGAAATCTTTTTTAACTTGCTCTAAAAGTGGGTTTATATTTTGATGAAATTCTGTTACTACATTATTTAATTCTTCTAAAAAATCGACTTCTTGTGCCTCTGACACTTGAAAAGTGTCAGCTACTATAGATTTTTGCTGAATGGAAATAATTTTAAAGCTGTTTTTTTCTATCTCTTTTTCTAATTTTTCATTGACTTCAATTTTTGCCCAAATTACATTCTGATTATCCCAAATTTGAAACTGTGTAGCCGAAAACTGCACTAGATGTAGCGAAGGAAAATGAGTTTTGAAGAAGGAAAATAATTGAAGATTCATTTTAGGATTTTAACGAAATATAAAGCAAAATACCGTTTTTTGTAATAAACTTATCACTTGTAAAAGTGTTTGTTCTCAAAATAAAATTGCAGTTTTATCAAAAAAATCAAACAAAATTAACTTATTTTTCTTATATCTGTCTATTTGTCAGTTAGTGAAACAACGGCTTTATTTTAGTAAAAATAAGCATAAACAACAAGACAAATCTAAAAAAAATAGACTTTTAATTATTTACCT
Organism: Bernardetia sp.; assembly: GCA_036846465.1. GTDB lineage: Bacteria > Bacteroidota > Bacteroidia > Cytophagales > Bernardetiaceae > Bernardetia. The sequence goes on along the minus strand of DAIUBX010000279.1, from coordinate 603 downwards.
CTATATACAAAACCATTTTTATATGTTTGACTACAAGAAATTTCATAATACTGAATTTTACAAACACGCTCACAAAGCACAAGGTATTCCTACTACTACTTTAGAAGGTTATGCTCGTCAAAGTATCACTAATTTTACTCCTTATATTATCGAAGAGCGTCAGTTAAATGTTGCTCAAATGGATGTTTTCTCTCGTTTGATGATGGACAGAATTATCTTTTTGGGAGTTGGTATCGACGACCAAGTAGCTAATATTGTAACGGCTCAACTTCTATTTTTAGAGTCTGCTGACAATGAAAAAGACGTTTTGATGTACCTCAATAGTCCCGGTGGTTCGGTTTATGCAGGTTTGGGTATTTATGATACAATGCAATATATCCGTCCTGATGTAGCTACACTTTGTACGGGTCTGGCTGCTTCAATGGGTGCTGTTTTATTAACTGCTGGACAAAAAGGAAAGCGTACTGCTCTTCCTCACGCTCGTATCATGATTCACCAACCATTGGGAGGAATTCAAGGACAAGCATCGGATATCGAAATTACGGCAAAACAAATTTTGTTAGTAAAAAGAGAATTAACGCAAATCTTAGCTGACCACAGTGA
>DAIUBX010000278.1:0-5026 GCA_036846465.1 Bernardetia sp. | reverse complement strand
TATTTTGTCAAATCAATTCCAGGGACAACTGCTGGTGCAACAGTTCTTCTTGATTTTTTTGGGGGGTCATCCAGGAAACTAAAACAACCATTGCAATCGCACAGCTAATAATAGGGTCAATAATTGTCCAATTTGTAAAATAAATAATCGTTCCTGCAATTACTACACCCACAGAAACAAGCGCATCGGTAAGCAAATGCAAAAAAGCTCCTTTGACATTAATATCATCTTTTTGTCCTTTGAAAAATAAGAAAGCAGAAGCAGTATTTATCAAAACCCCAATCGCAGAAACTACAATAATAGTTGTTCCAGCTAAAGGCGAAGGATTGGTAAAACGCTCAATGGCTTCATAAATAATTCCTCCAGCAACAGCAACTAGCAAAACTGAATTGATAAGAGAAGCCAACAAAGAAGCCTTTTTAAATCCATACGTGTAACTCAAAGTAGCCGTTTTTTTGGCAAGTTTCATTCCGATAAGAGCCAAAATAAGACTTCCTACATCACTCAGATTATGAGTGGCATCAGATAAAAGAGCCAAAGAATTGCTAGAATAGCCATAAACAAACTCAATAACCGTAAAAACAATATTGAGAATAATACCAATATAAAAAGCTGAACTAATATTTTCTAGACTTTTGGGAGCATGTTCGTGGCTATGTCCTGTGTGATTATGGTCATGAGAATGCGACATAAATGAAAGTTTAAAAAATGGAATAAAAATTAATCAGTAGTTCAAAATTAAAAAATAAGTAGCGCAATTTTGTTGCATTCGTATTGTATCAAGAGAATTTGGCTTAATTTTGTTGATTATTTAACTTTGATTTTAATGTTACATTCGCTATTTACAATTCTTTATTAATGACTATTTTTTTACGTTTTAATTCTATTTTTAAAAATTCTGTATTTAAAATTTTTATTTCTTATCTGTTTTTTTTATTTTTCTTGAGTTTTACGTTTGAAAGTTTTGCTCAGTTTGCTACTATTTTAGAAGGAAAAATTTTACCAGCTTCTTCTTACGAACTAGTCATAGAATATCAATATCAATACTTGACTTATCAACCCAAAAGGCAACTTGTTACAACAAATGAAAAAGGAGAATTTAATTTTACTATTCCTCTAAAAAAATCAACTTGGCTTTTGTGGAAATGTAAAGATAAACAAGGACAAATTTATCTGCATGTAGGCGATAGCTTGAATATGCAAGTAGAAATAGGTGCTTTACCGTATGGAATAACTTTTTATGGACTAGGAGCAACTGAAAATAATTTCTTGCAAAAATGGGAAACAGAGTACGGAAATAGCTCTAAAAATGCACTTTATCCAAAGAAATATAAAACCTTAAATGAAAAAAGTTTTAAAGGTGAAATAGAAAAATTACGTAAAAATCAATTCAAATTATTAGAAGAAACAATAGGAAGAAAACCTCTTTCGGATGATTTTATTTTGGCAATGGAGCAACGAATTGCTTATGAAAATGCAAATCATTTGGCAGAATATCCTGTTCTACACGCTCTTTTGAATGAAGGAACGCCCCAGATTCTATCTAAAGAATATTATTCTTTTTTTGAAGAAATAATTATTCAAAGCCCATCTGCTCTTAATCAACCTGCATATTTGCGTTTTCTTAGAAATTATTTAGAGTTTCGTTACACACAATCTCATCAAGAAACTTCTCTCAAAGCCTATTCTGATTTATATTATCCTCTTCTTTTTGAAATTACAGAAAAAGAACTTTTAGGAAGCGTACAAGCACATGCAGAAGCCATTTTAATTATAGAATTAGTTAAGCAAGGAAATGAAAGTTTATATAAAAACTACTATAAAAAATATTTAGTTAATCATAAGAATGATAACTCAGCTCTCATTGTAAAAGAATGTATAGAAAATAGTAAAAAGACAAAAGTAGGGAAAATTGCGCCTGATTTCAACCTGCAAGATGCAACAGGTGCAACTATAAAATTATCTGATTTTAAAGGGAAAATTGTCTATTTGTTTTTTGGTTCTTTAGACGGTGAGTTTGTAAATAAGTATCTAAATGGTTTTGAATATTTAAACAATCAAATTATAAACCAAGCCCAAACTGAAAAAAAATCAAATCAAATTACCTTTCTTTGGATTCAAACAGCTAAACCAACTTTATCAACCATAAATGATAAAAAAATACAAGAACAATTTAAAAAGTTAAATATAACTTCGCTAGATTGTTATTTTCCTGATACATTAGGATATAATTTGAATGGTTTGCCGAGAGCTTTTCTTATTGATAAAAAGGGCAGGTTAGTTTATTCTGTCACAAAACTTCCTTCTGATGTAGGGTTGTTGCAGGATATTAATTATCTCTTGAATGAATAGAAAGCTATAAATGAAGATTAGAATTATAATAAAGGGGCATGTTTTTACAATAAAACACAACTAAAATTTAATTCTTTCTCAAAAATTTATGAACTTTACAGATTAATACAAATGTTGAAAACGTACAACTAAACAGCTTAACTTTTTAAGTTGTATAAATTATATAAAAGAAATTAACTGGTTACTGATTACTGGTAACTGTTCACTGATATGACTGAACTTAGCAACACCTACCAACCCACCGAAATAGAAAACAAGTGGTATCAATATTGGCTTGAAAACAAGTTTTTTGAAGCTCATGTTCCAAAGGAAGACGAAAAAGGAAATACTCCGAAGAAGGAATCTTTTACCATTGTCATTCCTCCACCAAATGTTACAGGTGTCCTTCACATGGGACACATGCTCAACAATACCATTCAAGATATTTTGGTGCGTCGTGCCAGAATGCAGGGTTTTGAGGCTCTTTGGGTACCAGGGACTGACCACGCATCTATCGCTACGGAGGCTAAAGTAGTTCGTCTGCTTCGTGAACAGGGAATCAAAAAATCTGACCTTACTAGAGAAGAATTTTTGGCTCATGCCTATCAATGGAAAGATAAATATGGAGGAATAATTCTTGAACAGCTCAAAAAACTAGGTGCAAGTTGTGATTGGAATCGTACAGGTTTTACGATGGACGAAGGCTATTATAAAGCTGTTATTCGTGTTTTTGTTGATTTGTATAAAAAAGGTTATATCTATCGCAGCCTAAAAATGGTAAACTGGGATTGTGAAGCACAAACTACCATTTCGAATGAAGAAATAATTTATAAAGAAGAAGGCGAAAGAGCGTTTTTGTATCACACAAAATATGAATTAGAAGACGGTGGAACAATTACTATCGCTACTCAAAGACCTGAAACAATTATGGGTGATGTTGCCATTGCTGTAAATCCAACAGACGAGCGTTTCAAACATTTGATTGGTAAAAATGCGATTGTTCCTTTTATTGGGCGTAAAATTCCAATTATTGCAGACGAATATGTAGAGAAAGATTTTGGAACAGGAATGCTAAAAGTTACACCTGCACATGACCCAAATGACTACGAAATCGGACAAAGACATAATTTGCCAGTTATTGATACAATCAATGACGACGGAACACTAAACGAAAACTGTGAAATGCCTGAAATGGTTGGAAAAGACCGTTTTGAAGTTCGTAAATTAATAACAAAGAAATTAGAAGAAGCAGGTTTATTAATAGAAAAAGAAGAAGTTGTTTCAAGAATTGGTCGTTCGGAACGTACAGGAAGCGTTGTTGAGCCTAAACTTTCTTTGCAGTGGTTTATCAAAATGAAAGAAATTTCTGCGACAGCTTTAGAAGTTGTTGAGAAAGATGAAATTATTTTACACCCTGCAAAATTCAAAAATACATACCGTCATTGGATGGAAAATGTAAGAGATTGGTGTATTTCTCGTCAGCTTTGGTGGGGACATCAAATTCCTGCGTATTTCTATGGAGAAAATGATGATGATTTTGTTGTTGCTGAAACGAAAGAGGAGGCACTTCAATTAATCAAAGAAAAAACAGGAAAAACACTAACAGAAAACGATATTCGTCAAGATGATGATGTTTTGGATACGTGGGCTTCTTCTTGGCTTTGGCCTATTGCTGTTTTTGATGGATTTAATGACGAATGTTTTGATAAAGAAACAGGAAAAATTGATTTGTCTAAAAATAAGGAATTAGACTTTTTCTATCCAACGCAGGTTTTAGTTACTGCTCCAGAAATTCTTTTCTTTTGGGTAGCCAGAATGATTATTGCAGGGTACGAATATACAGGCAAACGTTCGTTCAAAGACGTTTATTTGACAGGAATTGTAAGAGATAAACAAGGCAGAAAAATGTCTAAATCGTTAGGAAATTCGCCTGACCCTTTAGATTTAATTGAAAAATACGGTGCTGATGGAGTTCGTGTAGGAATGCTTTTTTCTTCCCCAGCAGGAAATGATCTGCCTTTTGATGAAAAACTATGTTTTCAAGGAAGTAAATTTTCTAATAAAATATGGAATGCTTTCTTACTTTTGAAATCACTTGAAAAAACAAATGATGCAATTCCACAAGGAAATCAAGTGGCAATTAATTGGTTTGAAGCAAAATTAAACCAGTCTTTGACAGAAATTGAAAATCATTATAAAGAATACCGTATTTCTGATGCGCTTTTGGGAGTTTATAAATTGATTTGGGACGAATTCTGCTCTAATTATTTAGAAATGATAAAACCTGCTTATGGCTCGCCCATCGATAAAGGAACATACAACAAAACGATTGAGTTTTTCGAAACGCTCATGAAAATTTTACATCCTTTTATGCCATTTATCACAGAAGAAATTTGGCATTTATTAAATGAAAGAGCAGAGAAAGAAGCAATCATCGTGGCAGAATACCCAAAAGTAAAAGAATTTGATGCTGCTATTTTAGAAAAAACAGAACAGATTTTTGAAGTAGTTTCTCAAGTTGGAAAGGTAAGAAATGCAAAGAGTATTCCACCAAAAGAAAAGCTAGACTTATTTGTTAAAGCGTCTGATTCTAGTTTTTATAATGAATTTCTTTCTCTGATTCAGAAACTGGCAGGAGTTGATAAAATCAATTTTACAGACGAAAAGCCAAACCCAGCAATGAGTTTTGTAGTAA
>DAIUBX010000277.1:0-5030 GCA_036846465.1 Bernardetia sp. | reverse complement strand
TACAAAGTGCAAACGTAGATATAAATTATAATGGAAACCAACACGCCCAAACACAGACAAAAAGAAAAAATAATGAATATCAAGTCATAAAAGACGAAAAACTTGAAACTACCTTTACAGAAAGTGTTCGTTATTCTACCATCTCTATGTATTTTAAAGAGCCTGTAAATATTGGTCGTTGTTATTCAGAACAAGAAGGCGATTTTAATACGATTGTTCACTTAGGAAATCATAAGTACAAAAAAACGAATACAAGTGGTAGGGAGAGTTTCTTTTTTTATAAAAATGGTCGCTTGGAAAAAGCAATAATTGACGGAGGAATTGTTAGTTTTGAGATGATTCTTAAAGAGAGTTGATTTTAATTTTTTTTATAACATTCAATCAAAAAACAATGGCAAGTAAAACTTCTTTTTCGCTAAAAGTGCGAATTATTCATCGTTATTTAGGCTTTTTTTTAGTCGGAATTATGAGTGTCTATGCACTTAGTGGAATCGTCTTGATTTTTAGAGATTCTGATGCTTTCAAGCAAGAAAAACAGATTACAGAACAAATAAAAATAAATGCTTCTTCTGATGAATTAGGCGAATTGTTAGATATGAGAAGGCTGAAAGTTAGCAAAGAAGAAAATGGTAAAATCTATTTTCAAAATGGATTTTATGACAAAGAAACTGGAATGGCAGAATATAAAATCAAAGAATTACCTTTTATTTTGGATAAAATGACACACCTTCACAAAGCAGAATCTGGAGATTCTCTATTTTTTCTCAATATTTTTTTTGGTGTCGCATTGCTGTTTTTTTCGTTTTCTTCATTTTTTATGTTTTTGCCCAAAACGAGCGTATTCAAAAAAGGATTGTATTTTACACTGGCAGGAATTATCTTGACTCTTTTACTACTTTTTGTTTAAATTATTCCAAACAAAAAAGTCCCTATCTTGTCATACAAACAAAATAGGGACTTTTCTAGGTACAAGGAATAAATAATTATTCTCCTTTGCTTTCAGCTTCTTCAGCTTCTTTTTTAGTAACACGTTTGCGACGAGTAGTACGTTTTTTCTCTACTACCTCAACAGCTTCTACATCAGCGAAAACACGCCCACAGTGTTCACAAACTACCAATTTTTTCTTTTCTTTAATATCAACTTGACGTTGTGGAGGAACGATATTGAAACAACCACCACATGCATTACGCTTTACATTCACAACAGCAAGACCATTACGAGCATTTTCACGAATACGCTCATACGATAAGTATAAAGTTTCAGCAATATTTTTCATGCGTTTTTCACGCTCTTTCATGAGTTTTGCTTCCTCTTCTTCACTTTCTTTGACGATACTTTCTAGTTCGCTTTTTTTGTTGTCCAAATCTTTTTTACGCTCTTCTAAAGTAGAAGTGGTCTCTTCAATTTGTTTTTGTTTGCGTTCTATTTTATACTGTGTATCTCTAACAGCTTTATCAGCAAGGCGAATATCAAGTTGTTGATTTTCTATTTCACGAGCAATGGCTTGAAATTCACGGTCATTACGAACGTCCATTTGTTGCTCTTCGTATTTTACGATTAATTTTTTATGTTCTTTAATAGAATTATCTTGTGTTGCTTCAAGCTCTTCTAGTGATTTTTTTTCAGATTCAAATTTTGCAATTCGTGTTTGATACCCTTCTATTTCGTCCTCCAAATCTTGGACTTCTTCGGGCAAATCGCCTTTTATTTTACGTAATTCATCTAATTTAGAATCAACTTCTTGAAGTTTTACAAGGGCATCTATTCGTTTGGCTACTGGAGTAGGTTGTTCCATAAAATCGGTTTGGGACTCAGGTGGTTTGTAGAATGAGTTTTGGAATGTCAATTTTTCAAACTAATTGTTTTATAATCAATTTAAAAGCAAAGACAATGATTTGCAAAGGTACGATTTTTTGTTTAATAAATGAAATTCATTTTAGCAAGAAAATCTAAAAACTATCTTTCATTGTATTTTTGAATTAACTTATCCTTTCGGAATTTCGCCTTCTTTTTTAATAGCATTTAATACCAATTTATCCATAAATGACGGGAATAATTTATTCAGAAAAACAGTCAATTTTCCTTGTGTAGTCAAGATTAGAATGTTTTTTCGCTTCTTAGTAGCTTTCAAAATATGATTAGCGCATTCTTCTGAAGTCATCATTTTCCCTTCATCTTTTGGCGAATCTCCTTGTGCCTTTCCATTCTGTAAAAGTGCTGTATTTCGAATATTTGAAGAGGTATATCCCGGACAGGCAATCAAAACATGGACATTTTCTTCAATCATTTCTGTTCGAAGAGCCTCCAAAAAACCTTGCATCGCAAATTTAGAAGCCGAATAACCTGTACGAGCTGGTAAACCTCTAAAACCTGCAATGGAAGAAACGCCAACAACAGAACCTTTTGTTTTGATAATATGAGGAATGCAGTATTTGGTTGCATAAACAGTCCCCCAAAAATTAATATCCATCAGACTTTTCAAGACCGATAAATCCAAATCTTTGAACAGCGCACGCATCGAAATACCTGCATTATTTACCAAAATATCAATCTTTCCGAACTTCTCAATCGTTTTTTCTGCTAGTTTTTTATTGTCTTCTTCTTTGCTGACATCCAACTGCAAAGGCAAAACTTCTATATTCTGACTTTCTAAAAAATCTTGTGCTTCTTTTAGTTTTTCGGCATTTCTTCCAGTAATGACTATTTTTGCGCCCTCTCTTCCAAAGGCTTCTGCACAGGCTCTACCAATTCCAGAAGTTCCTCCTGTAATGATGACAACTTTATCTTTGATTGATTTATTCATGATTGCTATTTTAGGTCTATTTCTGACACTTAGGAAAGTATCAGCTACTTTTGATACAAAATTAGGTAAAATTTATGTATTCGTTTTTATCATTATTTTTTACAAAAAGATTCTTCAAAAAACATTAAACCACTTAGCAGCGTTAATTACAAGGACAAAGTTGAGTAGTATTTGTTATTTAAAATTACAAACTACGTTCCTCCATTTTTTGAGTTGTAAAATAGCTTATCAATTTTTACAATTATGAATAAGCAACTGGTTGCTAACCAAGACAAAGACAACTTAGAGGAAAACAGAATTTCATTTTTTAGACTAGCTTTAGATTTTTTAATTTTCTTAAATTCTCTTTTTTTCGGTTGTTTGGCTTCTTTTTGGTGTTTTTTAGATTTTATTTCTATATTCTTTTTTAATAAAAAAATAGAAGTAGTGTTTTTTCGTGTGCTTTTATGTTTGGTTTTTTGTGGTATTTTTTGTCAAAAAAGTAAAGCTCAAAAAGCTCCTTATACGCCCTCTTATTCAGTTACTATTACGCTAGATAGTATGGATAGAATAGTTGAAAATTATTATGAAGAAACCAATGACACTTCTGCGACAGATAAAATTAGCTACTGGGCAGCCAAAAGAAAATGGACAAAAGAAGTAGCAAGTTGGTTGATTAGTCCTAAAAAAGAACCTGCTTTTTGTCCTCCTCCTGATGTTTTGCATTATCCAGATTGGAAAGAGCAAGAAGGAAAAATAATTGGAGAAATAGATGTGTTGACTTTAGATGTTTTTGGTGCAAGAGCAACCGATACATTACGAAAGACAAGAAATTGGCTAGAACGAGCTGCAAATACAGTTCATATCAAGACGCAAAGTAGTGTAGTAAAAAGACGTTATTTGTTGTTTGAAGAGGGAGATAAACTCAACCCTGATTTGATAAAAGATACAGAACGAATTTTGAGACAACTCAGAGCCATTGGAGATGCTCGTATTTATGTAAAACCAAGATTACAACTCGACGGAACATTTAGTGATACTGTCGATATTGAAGTAATTACTCATGATATTTGGTCGCTCATTCCAAGCGCAAAACCAACAGGTATAAATAGTGGTTGGATGCAGCTTCAAGAACGAAATTTGTTAGGTTTTGGACATAATGTAGAAGGAGAGCTTCTTTTTTCAGCCGAAAGTAAACAGCCTTTTGGACACCGAGCCAAATTTGAATCTGCTTATTTAGGAAATTCATTTTCTGTATTGAGTGCTGAATATTGGAATACGTATGAGCGAAAAAGCTATAATGCAGCCTTAGAACGCCAATTTTTATCGCCTGATATGCGTTGGGCAGGTGGTGTGGAAACAGGTTATAGGCGTTGGTTGGCTCGTCCTTTGATGGCAAATGATACAATTACACCTACTTTTTTTTATAGTTATTTGTTGACAGATGGTTGGGCAGCATATTCTTTTCCAATCAAAAACAAAAAAGTAAACAACGGAGGAAGAAGTTCAATTATTATAGCTACTCGTTTTACCAATTATTATTTTATAGACAGACCAGAAATAAGTGCAGATACTAACCTTTTATATCAAAATCAAACTCAAATGCTTTTGAGTTTTGGTCTTTCTACTCGTAAATACCAAAGAGATTATATGATTTATGGTTTTGGAAGAACAGAAGATATTCCAATCGGAAGACGTGCTGTTCTGACTTTTGGCAAATCAAATACAGATTTAGAAAAAAGATATTATACAGGATTAGAAATTAGTAAAGGAATCAAAACAAAAAATATAGGTTATATTCGTGCTTCGTTGGCTTTGGGTTCGTATCTAACAACTGAAAAAAAATTCGAACAAGGAATTTTAGAATCAAAATTTACTTATATCAGTCCATTATTTTGCTTGGGAAAATGGCGTTTAAGGCAATTTTTGAGAGGACGTTATACAAAAGGATTTAATCGTTTTGAGAGAGAATACAATGATATAAATGGAAATGCAGGAATTTGGGGAATAAGTGATGACCAACTCAAAGGAACAGAAGTAGGATTCTTAGGAACTGAAAGTGTGTTTTTTACACCTTGGCGATTTTTAGATTTTCAATGGGCATTTTTTGTTCGTGCAGATATTGGAGTAGCTAGTTTTGGTTCAGTTACACAAAGTCCTATTTTTCAAGGGTATAATATTGGTTTTAGAATGCAACATGAGTGACATTTCAAAAAAGGTAAATCTTTGCCAAATTTTATTCTGTAA
>DAIUBX010000276.1:0-5039 GCA_036846465.1 Bernardetia sp. | reverse complement strand
TAGGTAGCCATCACAAAAACGGGTGCAAAAGGAATGTTTATTGTTTTGACAAAAATATCAATGGCAAGTAACGAATCTGAAACCATAAATAAAAATGCACCAAAAAAAACATATTCTGCACTCGTTTTCAAGACTTTTCCTGTGCGTTCCATTGCCATAAAAGCCATCGTTACGATAACCAAAATATACAAAGGAACTGCCACGAGCATGACAGCATCAAGCCATTCATACAAAAAAGTCAGCATCAAAACAGCCGTTCCAATAAAAGGAATAGCACGAATAAATAATGTTTTGGGTGTGCCTACTTCTTTATTTTGCAATGATTTTTTGAAAGTAAGAATATACAAAATATGAGAAATCAAAAAACTTCCCAAACCAAGCATAAAAAACAATGGATTTTGCTTTTGAAAAAGCAATAAAACATCACCAAGCCAAGCTAAAAAAAGTGCAATCAAAATAAAATTAGTAAGACTTTTTTTGTATTCTTGTGTTACTTCTCTAGTATTTAGATAAAAATAAATTCCTAAGAGTGGAATAAGAAATGGTTTTGATGCTAATTCTAACACAAAATCATAGTTATAGTTGGCATATAAATTTAAGAGTGTAAAAAAAGCCAAGATGTAAAGTAGCCAAGTATGTTTTGATTGAAAATATTTCATAATTAGAGTAGGTTTTGTTTATGCAAAGAAACGAAAAAAATACTTATTCGAATCAAAAAACCTCCATAGCTAAATGAATAGTTATTGAGGTTTTGTTTTTTCCTTCTGAAAGATTTTTCTATCTAATTTTTTCTTTTAGTAAGTAATTGAAGTTTAGATCGAGACCTATATATTTTGCTTTATTTCTACTTTCAACTTGATAAGGTTTTTCATCTATATAATATGTATAGTCAGTAAATAATAAAGTTTGAAAGCCTTGTTGATAGACAAAAGAAATATCTAGGCTTGTTCTAGAACTGATTTTCTTATTTACTCCTATCTCTGCATTTATCGCAAATCTTGTCCCTTTATTTTTTGTTTCTCTAGCCTTTAAAAAATATTCTTCTTCATTACGAATAAAATAACCTGTTCTACTTTCATCTGATTGGTAGTATATATTCGAACCTACACCAAAAAAAGAACGATAACTATTATTTTCGTCTTTCAAAAAATACCTATAAGAAAGAGGAAAGAAAAGAATGTAATTAACTCCTGTACTTGTCCATTTACTAGTAGGGTCAGAAGAGTTTGATTGAAATGAAATTTTATCATCAAAACGATTAAGTCCAATGCCTACTGAAAAACAATGATTTTTTATATAGCTGTTATATGTCAATGCTGCTGCAAAAGAAAACGGATTTTTTGATTTAAAATTCTCTTCAATTTCTCCTTTTGTTTCATTGAACTGAATTTGTGGAATTAGTTTTATTCCTATCGAAGTTTGAGAGAAACAAAGGTTACTTATAAAGAAAAAAAATAAAATAGTTATTAGAATTCTCATAGAATTTATTATTGATATATAATTATCTATTCATAACTTCTTATATAAAAGTTACAAATAGATAATTAAGTTGTGGGATAAAATAAAATTATTGTTTAACTATACGTCTAGTGTAAGTTTTATTTCCAATAATCATTTTCAGATAATAAATACCGTTTTTAACATCTGAAAAATCAGTTTCCAAAACAACTTCTTTTTTGCCCTCTACTTTTTCTTGATATATGTTTCTAATCAAAATACCATCTTCTCTAAATAAAGAAATTGTAACTTCTTCTGTACTTGGAAGCTCAATAGTAGTAAAAAGTTTATTTACAACTGGGTTAGGATAGTAGTTAAATTTAACTTCTACATTAGGAAGAGGAATGTCAAAAGCAGTAATATCAACTCCTTTTTGCTCTTTACTAAGATTGAATTTTTTAGAAATACCATATCCTAAATTACCTGCATCACTTCCTACATTTATAGATATATTTTCCATGTCTACTCCTTTAGGGACATCAATAGTTATAGATTGAAGGCTGATTTTAGCGTAAACTCTACCTTTTTCATCTACTTTATTTCTAATCCCTTTTGCAAGGTCATTGTAACTAAATATTCTCTTGTTTGTCAAAAGAATTTTTGATTCCCAAATTAGATTTTTGTAATACTCTTCATCTGTTAAGTATTCTTCTGTTTCGTCCTTTTCAGTATCAGAAGTTATTGATAAAACTAGGGCAGAGAAATCATTAGTTATATCCAAACTGTGCATGTTTAGCTCTCCCTCAATATTAAAGATAGTTATCTGTCTTTTTTCATCATCAAAAATAACCTCTCCAATACTTAACTCAGAATTACGAACTCTTTCAAAATTTCCTTTGTATTGAAAGATAGGAGCTAAACTAAGATTTGGAAGCTGTGCCATTTGGTCAAAACCTGCACACCAATCTTCATGAGGAGCATTTGCTGATGATGTTTGCAAACTTTGATTAGAAATAGCATTTGCAGTATTAACTATAAGAACTCCATTAGCATCAGGTTCAGCACGGCTACAAAACGATACTGCTCCTGTTGCTCCATCACAAGTTTTAGCATATCTTTTACAATCTGCCACCCAAGCACCACATTGCTTTACCTTAGCCATGGTTTTGTATTTAGCTCTCCAAGATCGACAAGTTCTTCTTTTTTTTAGCCCAAGAGTCTGCAAAGGCATTTTCAGGAACAAGAATTAAAAAGCAGAACAAAATTGCAAAAGTCAGTTTCAAAAATTTCATAATAACAAGATTTAGTAAATTAGTTTACGTTATAATAATTAAAAATGTCTTGCAAGACTTACAATGTTATATTGTGATGCAAATATAAGTATAAAGAGGAGAGGGGGGGCAAGTTTTTATCTAAAAAAAATGCAATTTTTTTATTATATTTAGCTAATCGCTTAATAATCAAATAGATAAATGTTCGAAATTTTTCTACTATTGCTGTCTATTTTTTGAAAATTGAATTAAACTCACAAAAAAATACTTATTTGAATAAAAAAACTCAATAGCTAAATGAATAGATATTGAGTTTCTAGTTATTGAAAAAACTTGATTAATTTATAATAGAAGGAAAATTTATTTTATCTATCAATTTTTGAAGTTGTTTTCTTACAAAATCAAATACAAAATAAATAGAATAAACAACTACAAAGGCAAGATAAGCCCCAAAAACGATGTCAGAAAAATAATGAAGTGTAGTCATTACTCTACTGATAGCCACAGCACACGCATAAAATAATAAAATCGGACGCAGAGAAGGATATAATAAACCGATAGAAAAAGCCATACAAAATGCACTACTTGTATGCCCAGAAGGAAAACTCTCACAATATTGACAATTTCCAAAAAAAGTATAAATATCTTCATCTATAATCGAAAAAGGACGACTTCTGCCAAAAAACTGTTTTAATAAATTTGTCAAAATCTGACAAACCATATCAGTTACAAGTAAAAAAGAAAAATTAAAAATATACTTTTTTTTGAATAAAATTACAGATATGACAAGGAAAACAAAGTAAACTATGATGGTTGTAATTTCAAAACCTCTAGCAATGACATCAAAATAATGAATAATTATACTTCCCTTAAAAGAATGAAGAAAAATAGTTAGAGGTTTATCCAATAAGAATATAAATAGACTACAAGTGAGTAAAACTCCCAAAGAAATTAGAAGGAATAGTTTAAGTTGTTTCATAGTTCAAAAATACTATTTTTTCTAATTTCTACTATTTGGTTGATAATTTTTCCCACAAAAAAACCTAAGAACTTCTATAAACTAGATTTCTTAGGTTTTTATGAAAAACAATAAGCTATATTGTTAAGCTAAATAAGATTAAATTATTTAATCTCGATTTCAGCACCAGCTTCTTGTAATTTCTTAGCCATATCGTCAGCTTCTGCTTTAGATGCGCCTTCTTTAACAGCTTTAGGAGCAGTATCAACTAATTCTTTCGCTTCTTTCAAGCCAAGACCTGTAAGTTCACGAACTAATTTTACTACTGCTAATTTGCTTGCGCCACCTGATTTCAAGATAACATCAAAAGAAGTTTTTTCTTCAACTTCTTCTGCACCAGCGGCAGGACCTGCCATCATTATAGCACCACCACCAGCAGGTTCGATGTTGTAATCATTTTTCAAAATGTCTGCAAGTTCGTTAGCTTCTTTTACTGTAAGGCTAACAAGTTGTTCTGCGATTGCTTTCAAATCTGCCATTATATTGGATATTTAATGAGGTTCGTAAATAGATAAGTCTTAGAAAAATAAAGACTTAATGAATATAAAAAGGGTTGAATAAATTATTTTTTTTAATAAAACTAATTTATTCGGTTAAAAAGAAATACAACTTGGAAGCAGTATTTTGAGTAAATAATCAAAGTAATGAAGTAGTTTCTTCCTTAGTTGTCATTTTGTATAAATGATTATACAACTACTAACTTTGATTATTTGTCTAGATTATCTAGGAGTTGTCTTTTTATAGAGATTTATTGTAAAATTCTACAAATAGATTGTTATTACTCGCCTTTTTCAGCAATTCCTTTAACCATTGCTGCGATACGACCACCACCACTGATAACAGCAGAAGTAAGACGACGAGCAGGAGATTGAAGAAGCATAATAACTTCGCCCAATACCTCATCTTTAGATTTGATTTCACTAAGCAATTCAAGTTGGTTTTCACCAATGAAAAGCGCAGTTTCTACCGATGCAGCTTTGAATTTAGGCTTGTCTAATTTGTTCTTTTTACGGAAATCTTTAATGATTTGCGCTGGAAGTTTTGCAGTTTCAGGAGAGAACAAGATAGCAGAGAAACCTTTCAAAGCTCCTTTTGTTGCTAATGGTTCAAAGTCTCCTTCAATTTGCTCTAATGCTTTACGAATAAGTGTATTTTTAGCTACACGGTATTCTATACCTTTCTCAAAACAAGCACGACGAAGTGCATTGGTTTGAGCAACACTCATTCCAGAAGAATCAGTTAGATAGAAATTCGCTGAATTAGAAAACTTCTCCACCAAATCCTTAACTACTTCTGTTTTTTTATCACGATTC
>DAIUBX010000275.1:0-5039 GCA_036846465.1 Bernardetia sp. | reverse complement strand
CAATTTATAATTCAGAATTATTTTCTTCAATTGAACAGGGTTTTAACCCTGTTTTGTGTATAAAAAATAACCTAAAACTTTTGAAACAGTGTAGTAGCTTCTTAATGAATGGTATCTTCTTCTTTTTATTTTGACTAATTCTAATTTCATATTTTTAGAGTCTTTTTAAAAACAAATCCTTTATGCTATCGCTTTCGTTATGGAGTAGGAGGGAAATGTAAATATGTTGCCTACTTTTAAATTTAGAATTATTATTCACATAAAATAAAAGAAAAATTATGTCAAAAAATGGAGTTCAAAAACCATTTGTAACGATGAAAACATCTGTTACACAAGAAATGCAAAACCTTATTAATGAGCAAATTCAGTTAGAAGCACGTTCTTCTTGGGCGTATTTGGCTGCTGCTTCTTGGTGTGATAAAGAAGGATATATTAACTCAGCAAAATATCTCTATAATCATGCAGAGGAAGAACGTATGCACATGATGAAGTTCTTTAATTATCTTAATAACGCTGGTGGACATGCTCTTGCTCCTGAAATTACGGATATGCGTTATGATTTTGAAAAATTAAGAGAAGTTTTCGAAACAGCTTTAAAACATGAAATCAAAGTTACTTTAGCTATCAATGAGCTTGTAGATGCTTGTTTGAAAGCGAAAGACTTTGCTACTTTTCAGTTCTTACAATGGTTTGTAAATGAGCAAAGAGAAGAAGAAGTAATTTCTCGTCGTGCTGTTGAGCTTTTTGATATTATTGGAGAAGAAGGTCAAGGAATTTGGCTTATCGACCAAGCTATCGGAAAGATTGAATCTGAAATGGCAGAGGCAGAAGGCAGCGAAGCAGAAGCATAGATTTTTAAAAGTTTAGAAAATAATTTGAAATCACTATGAAAATTTATTTTTTGTGGTGATTTTTTTGTTGTCAAAACTGTTTTACCTATTTTGAGTTTAGAAAGTCAATAAAAATTAAACAAAGGTAAAAGTAGTAAATGATATGGAAGAACAACATAGAGATTCGACAAATAAGAATTTGAATGAAAAAGAACTAAAAGCGTTGATTTCTCTCTTAGATGATGATGATTTGCAAATTTTTGAACACGTAAAGGGCAAAATTTTGTCTATCGGAAAACCTATTATACCACTTTTAGAAGACTCTTGGACAAGTAGTTTTAACTCTAAACTTCAAGGTAGAATAGAAGATATTTTGCATATACTTCAATTTGGTCTTATGAAGGAAAAATTGCAAAATTGGTATAAAAATGAGCAAGATGATTTATTAAAGGGTTTATGGATTTTGGCAACTTATCAATATCCAGATTTAGAGCTTGAAGAGCTGCAAGTAAAAATAGAACAGCTTTATTTCGAAACATGGGTTACTTTCCAAAATGTACAACATCCTATTGATCAAATAAGAAGATTAAACAGTATATTTTTTGAAAAATTAGCCTTCAAAGCCAATGTAAATAATTTTCATTCGGTTAATAATTCGATGATAAATCAAGTTTTGGAATCCAAAAGGGGAAATCCGATTAGTTTGGCAGTAGTGTATATGTTGATTGCTCAAAAACTCAAACTGCCTGTTTTTGGGGTTAATTTACCTAACCTTTTTGTTTTGACTTATAAGTCTGAGGAGCTAACTTTTTATATCAATGTTTTTAATAGAGGTGTTATTTTTTCAAAGCAAGATATTGATAATTATCTCAAACAGCTTAAACTTCCTCAAAGTGACGTTTTTTATTCTCCTTGTGATAATTTGGCTATTCTTCGCAGAATGCTTCATAATATGATACAGTCTTTCGAACACGTAGCACAAGGCGAAAAAATACCCGAACTAATAGAATTATTAGCCATTTTAGGCGAAAATGTAATTAATAGAGAATAAATTATAAAAAAATCCTACAAGAAATTATCTCATAGGATTGTATAAGTTTTATAAAAAATTAAAAGGGGAATTTTACCTTTATGTTTTCCTGTTTATTTTAATTTTAGTTCATTTTCTGAATCATCACAACAGCATTACTAAAGTTTACTGATGCTGAATTAATACGTTCGAAAGCTGCTAATTGTTCTTTTGTTTGGACTCCATCTCTATAAAACTCTGTTACTTCTACTATCAAAACACCATTTTTGATGATAGCTTCTGTTTTGAAGTGCATAAGCATTTTTCCCATTTCTACGTTCCAAACTTGTTTTTTGAGTGATTCAAAGTTTCTGATATAATATCCTTCTGGAATTTCTATTTCAATGGTTGTCTTAAACTCTTCAGGGTAACCTTTTTCTACATTTCCTTTTTGTGTATAAGATTTTGGATGTGCATCCAAAAGGCTTCCTAATTTGAATAAATAAGTTTCATTTGCTTGTTCTACGAGTGTATTGGATGAGATTTTCCCCTCAACTTTAAATAAATCCATACGAACTGTTTCGGCATCATAATAATGATTTTCTATAGTTGTAATATCTACACGCTCTGGAATTGCCTTTTCTTCTACACGAATATCAAAACGTTCAGCAACAGCTTTTTCAGGCTCATCAGAAAGGTAATAATAAGCATGATAATCTATGGCAGAATAACCTGTAAGTTCTCTCTTTAAGTTGATTTTTGTAGTACTTAACTCGTCTTCAAAACTTACTTTATAGTGTGTGTTTGTATGGCTTTGAGAAGGTACAAAATCAATAGTGCGAATATCTGAATACGCAATAATATCTTCACCCAAAATTACAGGTGGTTTTATAAAAATGCCTTTATTATTGATAAGTGAATAAGGAATATATCCGTAACGGTAACTAATCTTAGTGGGCATCAAATAGCTTTTCAGAGAAGGAAAATAAAATAAATAAGCGTGAATAAAATCCCATGAAGGAAAACTTTCATCAAAGGCAAAATATTTTTTATCAGAAGTTCCTACCAAGCGATGATCTATTCCTGCATTTTGAAAAAAAGCACCAAACAAACGCAAAACTCCATAGCTATCGCTCATTCCTGCTTCTAAAGAAGCTAGAAGAGAATACGAGTCGTAAGTAATATTTTCATCTATACGAATATGATTTTTGATATAATCTTCAATGGCTTTTATTTTTTGCTCTTGTGGAAGTGAAGAGGTTTTAGTAGCGTTTATTTCTTGCAAAATAGAATTAATACGTCTGTTCTCATCCTTCAAACTCAATGGATAAACTACTGAAGCAAGTTGATTTGCTATTGACGACCAACTATTATCAGCATATTTCTCATCAGCCAAAACATGCGAAAAACGATAATGCAAACGCATCAAATTTCCTTCTCCTAGAATAGATTTTGAAGAAGAAGCATGAATTTTATCTACTGAAACAGAAAGTAAATTTCGTCCTATTGCATCACTTTGTTGTTTTGCTTGTGGCAGTCCGTTATAACTTTTACTTGTAAAAAGGATATTTGTAGGTGTAATAAGCTCAAAACTCACATTTTTGAGTGTCACACTAGCAGGGTACATATAATGTCCAGAAAGAGAAGCCGAACGCTCTATTACATAAAAATACTCAATATCACTTCCTACACTTGCTCCTTCAATAGGAAAACGAGTAGAAGATTCAAAAAAACCATTTTCTTCTATTTGACGAATTTGAGAAATATCTATTTCTGTTACTTTTCCATCGACTTGAATGCTTCTTGCCTTCAAGTTTATTAACTTTTCGCCACTTTGAAGAGGTACAAATACCTTATTGTACTGCTTGAGTGCGTTTTCAGAGTTGATTCTGACAGTATGATGTGTTAGTTCCCATACCTTAAAATCTCCTTGTTCATCATAAAAATATTCTAAAGCATAATGATATTTTTGAAAAATAGCTTGTTCTTTACTTTCTTCAACACTTAATTTTGAAGGAATAACAGAAATATCCCAATCGTAATTGAGAAGTTGAAAAGGTTCTGTATAAGGAAACAGTTCACTGTCTTGATTAGCAGCAAAATCAGCTATTACTTCTTGTGCTTTTGCAGAGAATGCAAAAGTAATTGTTAGTAGTAGAGAAGAAAATAGTAAAGGAAACTGTAGGTATTTATTCATAAAAAGATATAGGAAATAGATGTCTGCAATTTAAGACAAATTATTTAATTGGTTGGTAGAGTTGTATTTATCATCATAAAAAGCAACAGTTAAATGCATCTAAAAGGCAATTTAAAAATCTACAACTCAACCTAATAACTACAAAAACTAACCCTAAAGTTTGTAAAGTGCAAATAAGGGAATTCATACTAAATTGGTTTTGATGTGTGTTTTTTGCCAAAAACGCATCATTATCTATTTTAAAAAACACTAAGAGTGTGAATAATTTTGATTTTTTTAATAAAAATAGGTCTTTTATTAGGTATAACACAGAAAAACCAAATAAATTAACGTTTTAGTAACTATAAGAAGTATTTTTTTACGCTAGTAGGTTTAAGGTTATTTTTATCTTAAAATTATAATTTCAAAAGGTCGTATTTCTAAGTTAGATAAGGCAAAAACTACAAATACACAAACGAAGTGTTTTTTTTAGTAAAAATAAATCTTATTTAATTCTATTGATAAGATGAGTTTATATATCCCCTAGGACTTTCGAAAAATCAATCATTCACCAAAGATTATTTTGTTATTTCTTCGGTACTGCCCTATCGGGCTGACCTAAGTATGAAAATAAGGTCAGTCCCGTAGGGCAGACCGACATAAACAGAATATTCTTCTGTTAAAAAAGTCATTTGCGAAAGTCCTAATCCCTTAAAGTCTAGCAAAAAAAGAAGCAGACTCCTCAAATTGAAAAAGGATAACTTTAGAAAGTTGAATATAGCTTTTTTTCGTTCTTTTTTTAGTATATTTGCAGTTGATTTTGTCAAAAAATTGACAACCGTCTTTGTTGTAATCATTATATTTTACTAAGTTCAGTTTTATCAGTTTATACCTTTTTATAGCTATGTTATTAGATTTTGAAAAGCCCATTTTTGAATTAGAAGAAAAGTTACAGGAAACTAAAAGTCTTGCTGCCCAAAATAATATGGACGTGAGCCAAGCTGTAAAGCTGTTGGAAGACCGT
>DAIUBX010000274.1:1268-5043 GCA_036846465.1 Bernardetia sp. | reverse complement strand
TATCAAAATATCTCTTTTTCATTTCATACATTTTAATGAATGTCTGAAAGATGTCATTTTCTTTCTTATGCTCAGTGTCTGAACGATAGCTTTCTAATCTTAATTTGTCATTGTAGCCTAACATTCCGACTTCAAAAGGCTTATCTTGAGTTTCTAAAAATAGTTGGATAGTTCCTAGTTTTTCAACTATCATTAAACCCTCTCTTCCTCCGATTAACTTTTGAAGAATAGCTACTAAACTTTGATGATTCTTTTTAAAATCTACAGATACGCTTTGCACAGATATTCTTCTAATAGAAATTTCTGAATAACCATTACTTACACTTTTGTGTGATAGATATCCAAATGTTTTTGAATAGTTATGTATAGGATAATATTGGTCTAAAAATTTCTTATCTTCTACATCTATACCTTGTTTTTTTATGAAAAAGAGTGCATCTTCTTCATTGTAAAAAACAGTTTCAAATGTTGCTTTTTTAGGATTTTTGATAGTCAGTTGGTACATAGTTGTATAGAATAATGGTGATAAGTTAATTTAAAAATAAAACTTCTGTTTATTTTTTTGATTTATTTTACTTTGCCATTTCTCTTTTGATGTCGCTTATAACTTGTTGGCATAATTCCATTTGTGCGACTAATCGTATTGCTGATTGATTCCAGTACAATTTTGTTATTTCGTCGTTGTTTTGACGAGCTTCTCTTTCTCTTTCTCTTGCTTTTTTATTTTCAGCTTCAAGTTGGTCTAATTTCTCGTTGTAGGTGTTAAGTAGATTTTGCATTTCTGTTTGGGTTTAATTAGTTCGTGTTTCAATTACACTTACATTAACGACACTCTTAAAGAATGGTTACAACAAAATACATATATTTTAATTATTTTATTTATATTAAATACTATTTATTTTATTGCTTTTTATCGTAACCATTCCCTAAACGTGCTATTTAAAAAATAAAAAGCCATTCAAAAATTTAGTTTTTGAATGGCTTTTTCTACGAAAGTTGATGAGATAAAGTTAATAAAAAAGGTAAGTTTACCTTTGTTTATTTCGTCACTCCTTCAAAAATCCATACTCATATACTTTAGGTTGTATTTTTTGAGCTAGTACCTTTACTTCATCTCTTAAATTACCTATCAGTTCAGTATATTTTTTATCCTCACTTCTACTATTCATTTTTCCTTTCTCATTTCTACCTTGAAAATGAAGGCGAATATCGTAAAGTGAAGCATTTACATTTACATTAGACTGATTATGATAGTATTTCCAAAGTTTTCTACCTGCATCAAAAACAGCTTTTGCTTCGTTTGAAAATTCTAAACTTAGACTTTCCTTTTCTGCATTGCCATTGAATAAATTAACTTTCTCTTCTACAGAAAACTTACCAGCCATGTAATCTGTCATAAAATTACTTGCAAATTTATCTTGAGTTTGTATTTCTTTTTCAGTAAATGGTATCCAATGATTGATTCCTACTTCAGAAGCACTACGATTCTGTCCGTGAAATAATGTAAATACTAAACAGTCATTTTGAAATTCTTTGTTTAATTTCCATTTTTCATTAGGATATAGAAATTGGTCTCTGTCATTGAGCCAAGTGGCTGCAAACACATGACGAACTGTAAAATAAATACATGAGGCTAGTAAATTTTTTTCACTAACTAAAAAACAGATACCATGTCCTTTTGGTTTTTGATTTCTTAGACATACAAGATTGCTATGCTGAAAATCAGGAGCGTCTGCCATTAAAATTCCTATATTTTCTTTTTCGTTTTCTAATTTATAAGTTTTCAACCAATTATTTATTCTACCCTTATCCTTATCATAAGAATAAAAATACTTACTTCCTAAAACATTAGCTTGACTATCATAAACATTAACTTTTACTTTTTCAATAGCTTCTTTGATTTGAGTGTCCCATATAAAAAAACCAATAGGAAAACTTCCCTTTACGTTATCAAAAGTATTAGCAGGAACAACAAAGCTTTTTTCCAATTTAGATAAATAATTTCTTCTGAAATTTTTTGAATTCGTTGCACTAATAGCTTTAAGAGTAGAAAATTGAGCAATTCTACAATCAGGGATTTCATAATAAGCTCTTATTAAAAATTGAGCAAATAATTCAGCCTTTACTTGTCCTAGTTTATCACCATACGTTTTGTGGGTTTGGGTAACTTGAATGTTACTTCTAGTTTTTGAAATTTTGCCATTGCTTTCTGCATACGGAGGATTAATATAAATAACTAATTTTTTACGTTTTTCAGGGTCATTAATAATATCTTGTAAACCTTGAGGAAGTTTAGCAAAATCATCATTCAAAAAGTCAAATTGAAAAATATGTTTGGGTAATAAGTTTGCACCGTTTTCACTACGCTCCTTCATCACATCAACATCTTGTCTGTCTAATGTAGAAGCCCATACATTGTATTTATTAGTTAATCCTGCTAATAAATTTCCTGTTCCAGCAGCACAATCCCAAATATAATATTCGTCTTGCCAGTCTTTACCAAGGGCATCTGTAAGATACTTTTGTGATAATTCTACCCAAATTTGAGGAGTAAAAAAACTACCTTTTCTTTCTCTAATATCTTGTGGAACGAGTAAATCTCTACGTTCAATAATGTAATCTTGATACTCTTGACGTGGTGGGCGTTCGTATTTATTCCAAAATTCTTTATGTGATTTCTGTCCATCTAAAAAAGTAGCTTTACTAGAATTAAACAGATTCATTTCATTAATCGTCTTATCTAACTCGTATTCATTTTTTTTCAATACGACATGTAAATTTTTTCTAATGGTTTGATTTGCTTCTGAAAGAACATCTGCCAAATAAAAATCGCCATCAACAGTATTCATTTTTTTTGCAGCTTCCCAATTTATATCAATCGTTGGTTTTACATGTTTGATCCACTTGTTATAAATCGAAACAAAATTATTTTTATCAATGCGAATCTTTGTTGCGTTTGATTTACCATGTATTAGATTGTCTTTTATAAACTTACGAAGTTGCAAATTATCTTCCTCGTAAAAAAACTTATAAGGATTAGTTTCGTCTTTGTTTATTTTTTCCTTTAAAAATTGAAATTCTCTAGTATTATAATTAGAAGGAGCTACATTCCAATTAAAATCGTTCGTATAAAAAATATCATGAATTTCATTATAAGGAACAAATGATATTTTTTCAGAATCAAAAGCTCCTAGGTAAGAGGGAGGTAAATACGTGTCAAATGTACGAGCTTTTCCAATAGTTAGAATAAGTTGTGCTAAGGAGACGTCATAATCAGCTTTTTGCTTCGCTTCTGCCCATACAAAAGAACCTATATCAAAAAGTTCTAAATCTAAAGTGTTTTTCTTAGGGCGAACACAAAAGTCTATATTACCAATAATTTTTGTACAATCAAAGTTTCCAAAATAGTCTTGAGCGACTCTATTTTTTATTTCTTCTTCTCTCATTGTTAGTTGTGATTAAGTTATAATTGGAAGATAGTAATGACAATAACAAAGTACATTCGCTATTAGAAATAGCGTTTTTATTTATTTTAGTTTATTTATTTAGCAATTCAAAAATTTTATAGCAAAAAGTTAAATTTGTTTTACTAAACGCAAGTAAAGTAATATATTTTTGTATATATAAAAAACTTTTCGTCTATTTGATGTCTTTTTTTTGAAATAATTTTTTACCCCACAATCGGCATTTCATACACCTTCTCGATTCTGCCCAACATTTCAAATTTACGATTGGCAAGAGCTAAGGCACAAACGCAGTCATCATGCAAACCTTC
>DAIUBX010000274.1:0-1251 GCA_036846465.1 Bernardetia sp. | reverse complement strand
ATGCCATCAGGGAAAACTATGTTTTTTTGTTGGATAGCTACTGCCAAGCCTTCCATAAGTTGTTGCTTACTACGACTGGAAAAGTGAAAGCCTTCAGCATAGTCAAAATCTTCTTGAACTTGCTCAACGATAGGGTCGCCTACTCCTGTGCTATCTATGAGCATAGGAATATTTTGCAGACCTTTCAAGTACCTAAGTGTTTCAAGCCAAGGAGCTTGCCAACGTTTGAAGTAAGCAAGGTGTCCATCTTCGTCCAATCCGACCACTACGGTATAATCGACCGACTTGGCAAGGTCTATTCCATAGCATACAACAGGTTTTTTAGAAATTGAAGGCACAACACAAGCAGCAATGTGACTAAGCCCAAACGGATTTCCACCATCATCGGCTGGTTCTGCCAAATACAATTCTCTAAATTTATTCTCTGGCAAATCTCGTTTGGCTTGTTCTACTTCTGCTAAAGGAAGGATTCCTGCTCTTACGGCATCGTAAGCATTTACTTTGAAATATTCGTATTCAAGGTTTTCAATATTTTTGCCTTCATTTTCTTTTGTATAAACTTTTGCTTTCGTTATTAATCTTCCGTGCCAAGATTTAGTACCTACGCAGTTACCAATAAATTTTATTTTACCTTCTGTTGCCGTTACGGTAGAACGGAGTGCAAACCAAGCAGCTTCCTTCGCTCTTGTAAATTCGTCGAAAACGATAGCGTAAACATCTTCTCCATAAAGTGAATCAGGATTGTCGGCAGATTTAAACCAAATATGTGTGCCGTTTGGTAGAGTAAGTTTCAACTCTACCATATTCTTTTTGAAAAAAGCAGGATAGGAAACAGGAGAAGAAACTTGACTAAGCATCCTAGTAAATGCAATTTTGGCTTGACTTGAAACAGGTGCAACCCACCAAAAATTATCTCCTTTTTTACCTTTTAATGCCTGTTCGAATAGCCAAATAATATGCGAAGCTGTCTTACCTGCCTTGGTAGAAGCCTCACAAACCGTATAACGAGCAGGACTATCAAGAATCGCCTTCTGATAAGAAGTTATCCACGGTCGTTGGTAGTTGAATTGTATTTTTTTGGCTTTGACCACTCTCTCCCAAATTTAAAGTTATATCTATATCCAATTTTTCTGTGTGCTCCGTTTCTAATTTTATCGTTTGTTTATATATCCCTTCCATTGTCGCAATATCCTTCAGAATGTCTAGCATTAATGTATATCTATCTTTCGACTTCAAACTTTTGTCTTCTGA
>DAIUBX010000273.1:0-5057 GCA_036846465.1 Bernardetia sp. | reverse complement strand
TGTCTTTAGACAAAAAATAGTTCCGTTGCTCGTGTCCCCACGAGCGACCTACCACGAACGATTTCTTAAGTTGACAGCATTGAGCGTCGACGCTTGAACTAGAAAATAAAAACAAAAACGCCTTTACAAATCGTAAAGGTGTTTTTGTTTTTAAAGAATAAAATAAAATTTAGAAATTAATTACTTGAATTTTATACTATTTCCAATATCTACTTTTTTATCTTCTCCTAATAAATCCATAAAAGGAATGCTCATGGTAAGTGTTTTACCATCTTCTGAAACACTTGTATTTGATTTATTGGAATAAGATTTTACTTTAGTCGGAACGTGAACAATATAGGTGTAATTTGCACTTCCAAAAAACATTTGCATCATTTGTTTCACTTGGGCTTTTTCTTCTTCCGTTTGTTCTCCGTCATCATCTCCTTTTTTACCTCCAAAAATTTCAGATAAATCCATCTCATTACTTCCCATAGAAAAGTTATTGGCTCTAGTAAATTTTCCTTTTTTGAAAGAGTAAACTTTTTCCATTATTTTTACTTCGCCTTCCTTTTCTTTTTTTGCTGCGTTTATGGCTCTGTTTAGTGCATCTACATCAGCAAAATCATACATAATTGTATATTTTAGCTCTTCCGTCAATGAAGCTGTTTTGACATTCGAAATGCCCTTAACCTGAGATAGTTTGGCTTTGGTTTCCTCCATGGTGGAATCCATTTTGTTCATTCCGTTATTGTCATCCTTAGCAGAGTCGCTTTGCATATTCAAAGCCATTTGCATCATTGGATTATTTCCCATATCAATTGTCTGAATAAAAGAACCTGAGCCATTACTATTGATAGTTACCTCTTCTTTCAAATCAAAACAACTGGTAAGTGAAATTGCCAAAATAACTACAATGAATAAACTGTAAAATCTTCTGAAAATATTTTTCATAAATAAAATTTGATAAGTAAATTAAAAGTGACAGACCTAAAAGACCATTTAACGGACAAATAGACTTTATAGTTTACAATGTATATGCCATTTATAGAATTGAATAAAAATGCTTTTTTATAAAATCAATAAAACGACAGATTCAAATTTAGGTTATATTTGTAAAATAGATTGTGAATAAAGTCATAATTCATAATTCACCATTCATAATTCTTTCCTTAGTTATGCCCAAAAAACCAGAAGAAATTTTAAAAGACTTACAAGCAGGAAAGTTTGCTCCTTTTTATTTTTTGATGGGAGAAGAGTCTTTTTATATAGACCAAATTTCAGATTATATTGAAGAAAATGCCTTAGATAAATCTGAAAAAGGGTTTAATCAGACCGTTTTGTATGGAAAAGATATTCAGATGAAAGATGTCATTTCGGTTGCCAAACGTTTTCCTGTAATGGCGATGCGTCAAGTTGTGATTGTGAAAGAAGCACAAGAAATTACTGATTTTGGAAAAGAAACTGCCAAAACTCAACTTCAAAGTTATGCCGAAAAAGCAGTTCCTTCTACGGTTTTGGTGTTTTTGCACAAACATAAAAAATTAGCTCTCAATACAAAACTTGCCAAAGCGATAGACAAACATGCCATTTTGGTAGAATCAAAACCTTTGTATGAAAATCAAGTTCCTGCTTGGATTGGAAATTATTTACAACAAAAAAAATACAGAATTACACCTGATGCAACAGCTTGGCTCATTGAAAATGTAGGTATAGAATTATCAAGATTGGCGAATGAGTTAGATAAATTATTACTCAATTTTGGTAAAGCTGAAGCTGGTGCGCAGCCTTCACAAATCACAACCGAACTTGTCAAAAAATATATCGGAACAACAAAAGAATACAATGTCTTTGATTTGCAACGAGCTATTGCACAAAAAAACAGCCTTAAAACCTATAAAATAATAAATACATTTGCAGCTAATCCAAAAGATAACCCTGTCATTCCGATTGTCTCTTCACTTTTTGGGTATTTCTGCAAACTTATTTTGTTACATAAAAATCAAGGAAAAAGTAATAACGAATTAGCAAGTATTTTGAAAGTAAGTCCATTTTTTGTCAAAGATTATGCTGCTGCTGCTCGTAATTATAATTTACCCAAAATTTTGTTTGTCTTACATGCCCTTCGCATTGCTGATGCACAATCAAAAGGAATTAATAGTAGCACAAAAGATGGAGAGATTTTGAGAGAATTAGCTGTACGAATTTTAGGATGAAGAAGTAATAAATGATTTAATAAAGAGTTGAATAAAGAACTTTTTGATGAAAAAATTAGATTATTTTTATTAATTAATCAAAATACTTTAAAAAATAAAAAGGAGTAAGCGAAAAAGAAACTTTTTCAATTTGGTTAAGTTTAAAAACTATACCTTACTTCTTTCTATTAAATAGATAGAAAAATCTATTTTTTATCAAAAAATATCCTATTCCATTCTCAAAACATGTTTGAAAAAGAACAACATATTGCACAACAAGCTCAATTACGACTCAACGAAAACCTAACTACCGAAGAATGGAAAACTGCTTATGCACATCTTGCCTTAGATTATGCTGATATGCTTGCCGATATGAAATTTTTGACAAAAATTAGTGATAGACTTCAAAACAAACAGGCTCTTATTAATGAAGAAATCATCGCTCATTCGATAGAATTGGAAAATGCAAAAAGAATAATTGCTATTCAAAATAAAGAATTAGCTACAACAGTAAGTCAAAAAACTTCTGATGTAAGAAATGCTTATTCACAGCTTTTAGCAACCCATTCAGAACTTGACCAGTTTGTTTATAGAGCTTCTCATGATTTAAAAGGACCTATTGTTCGTCTTTTGGGGTTATGTCAAGTCGCAAATTTAGAAGTAACTGACACTGTTGCAAGAGAATATTTGGAGCGTATTGGCAAAACATCTTCTGAAATGAATCATATTTTGGAAAGTCTTTTGTACATCAATATGCTTAAAAGTGAAGTTGCCAAACCCTCTACGTTTAATATTATAGAAGAAATTAAAAAAGTATATCAAACATTAGGTTTTTTATCGAATTATTCCAAAACAAAATTTAACATAGAAACTGAAAATAATGAACTATTTTTTTATACAGATATAGAGATTTTCAAAACAATTATCAAAAATTTATTCGAATTTGCTATCAAGCATATCGACCCTACACAAAAGCAACAAGCATATGTTCTCACACAAATTTTTCAAAAATCATCTGATTTAGAAGTTATTATTAGTTATAATGGTATCGAAATACCTAATTCTAATTATCATCTTATTTTTAATTTGTTTCATAAAATAGCTAATCTTGATGGATCTACAGGAACAGAACTCTACACAACACAATTAGCAGCTTATAAATTACATGGTTCTGTAATTTTGCTAGAGTCTACCAAAGATAAAACTACTTTTAGTCTTCATTTGCCTAAATGGTAAGCAAATGGGAGTAAAATGATGTAAAAATCAAATTAACTTTTCTAATTTATAGAACTGCTTGATTTGAAACGCTCACAAATTCAGCTCAAAAAATGCTATCCATCTATTGAAAATTGAGGAAAAAAACAAAATGATTTTATTTACAAAGTAAGACATTTTCAAATTTTATAAAATCAGATAAAAATTACTTTTGAGGAGAATAAAAAGATTCTAAATTTGATTATATTGGATAAATAAATGTATAAAGGAATAATTCATTTCTAAAAAACACAACCATGTCTATTCCACAAGGTAAAGTAAGCATAGCAGAATACGAACGCTATCAAGAAATTTCAGATGACCGTTTAGAATATCTAAATGGTACTATAAAGTCAATGGCAGGTACGACGCTTGAACACGAAATGATTATTATGCGTTTAGTTCGCAAAATAAGTGAGTGTTTAGAAAAAAAAGGGTGTACGCTTGTTACAGGAAATATGAGAATGCACTCGCCAGAATGCGATAAGGCTTTTTTATATCCAGATATTCATATTTATTGTGGCGAAGTGAAAACACAAAAATTAAAACATGGTGCTTATGCCCTTTTAGAGCCTACTCTTATTATAGAAGTTCTTTCCGACGGAACAAGAAATTATGACAAAGGAGATAAATTTGAATGTTATCGTAAAATAAAATCACTCAAAAAATACATTATGATTGAAAGTGATACAAAAGAAAAAGATCCAACAGTTTATGTTCGTGATTTGGAAAATGAAAAACGTTTTGTAGAGGAAGTCCTAAAACTTGAAGATATTTTAGATATTTTGGGTTGTAATGTTGCTGTAAAAGATATTTATGGAATTGAAAATTAATTTTTCTAATTTATGGAACTATTAGATTTGAAACGCTTACAAATCCAACTCAAAAAATGCTATCCATGTATTGAAAATTGGGGAAAAAAACAAAATAATGATTGGGATAAACAAACTAATTTTATTTACAAAGTAAGACATTTTCAAACTTTAGAAAGTCAAATAAAAGATAAATTTAAAGAAGAATCTAATTTTGAAGAATTGCGAATCTATGCGCTCAATCGTTGGTATAATTTCTGGTCGGCTAAGGGAATTGAAACTATTTTTTGCAGCTATCCAAATGTCAAACCTCATTCAGATTCTTTTCATCATTACATAGATTTTTGGATTGATGAAATTGCCTTTGACCACAAAACAAGTGTTTTTCCAAGCAACTACAATCAAACTATAGAGTTTGCTAAAGAAAATCCTACTGATTTGTTGCGATGGCTTTATGAAAATCAGTCGAAACAAAAACGGTTTCATTTACAAAACCGTTTGTTTTTAATTTTATACAAAAAAGAAGGAAATCATCAAAAACTAAAATCTGAAATTGATTTTATTCAGCCTATTATTGAAAATTATTTACACTATTTTTCTTTCGGAAAACTCCAAAAATTAGAATTTCAGACTGATAAAGGAGTAAAAACTGCTTATTGTGATTTGATTTTTATTGAAATGTAAAAACGAAGGCTAAAGGGTAAGGTACACTTTTCTCACCCTAAAGGGTAAGGTACACTTTTTTCACCCTAAAGGGTAAGCTACACTTTTCTCACCCTAAAGGGTAAGGTACACTTTTCTCACCCTAAAGGGTAAG
>DAIUBX010000272.1:0-5058 GCA_036846465.1 Bernardetia sp. | reverse complement strand
GGTTTTAACCCTGTTTTATGTATAAAAAATAACCTAAAACTTTTTAAACACTGTAATAAGTAAATGCAAATTAACTATCTTTCACTTGCTTTTTACATCTTATTTCATACTTTATTTTTACTTCTAAAATCTGACCTCTAACTTTATTATGTGGAATCCATTTGCTCGTAAATATTCTTCTGAAGATAAAATATTAATGACTTTTCTTAGAAAGATGTTACTTTTTTCTTGTCTGACAGATGAAGAATTAATGGCTTTTCTACCAAATCTTTATACAAGAAATTATTCAAAAGATGAAATTGTTTTTTTTAGAAATGACCCTAGTCAAGCTCTTTATATCGTAAAATCAGGACAGATACGTTTGGATTTAGATATTGGAGAACGCTTTGAAGAATTAGGCAAAGTAAAAACAGGAGAGTTTTTTGGTGAAAATTGTTTGGTGCAGGGTTCGAATAGATTATATAATGCTATTTGTTGTGATGCAATTACAGAACTTTACATTTTACCACTTGCAAATATTTTAGAAATTTTTGAAGAATATCCACGCATAAAGTCCAAAATGTACGAAATGATAGCACAACATCAACAAGAGCATATTCAAAACTTATTCAATGCCTATAGAGAAGCATTTGGTATTTTTGAGTTAAGCCATTCTTATTTTAAAGGGTAGATAATTGGTTATAAGTACCAATACAGAATTAAATATACATAAAACTGATTAGTGAGTGATTTGTAATTTGTATTTACTTTTGCTCACTTACTTAGCCTCAAATCTTGCTAAAATTCTAACCAAAAGGCTATAAATTTGTTACCTTTGTTTAGTGAAAAAATAATATACGAATTTTCTAATTTCTCAAGCTCAATCTAGTTTAACACTATGGCATCAGCTACTCCAAAAAAGACCGAAGGTAAAAAAACGACAAAAAAGACAGCAACTAAGAAAGTTATAAAAAAAGAAAATAAAGAAGCCCTAAATCCTGTCGATTCTATTCATTCTAACGGAAATCATCCCAATACAACTGATTTTATAGAAGTTTTTGGAGCAAGAGAACATAATTTAAAAGATATTGATATTTCTTTTCCTCGTCAGCAGCTCATTGTCATTACTGGTATTAGTGGAAGTGGAAAATCATCCCTCGCCTTTGATACCATT
Source organism: Bernardetia sp. (assembly GCA_036846465.1). Classification (GTDB taxonomy): domain Bacteria; phylum Bacteroidota; class Bacteroidia; order Cytophagales; family Bernardetiaceae; genus Bernardetia. Next base: position 3,905 of record DAIUBX010000272.1, on the reverse strand, counting down.
TATGCAGAAGGTCAGCGTCGTTATATGGAGAGTTTTTCGGCTTATGCACGTTCTTTTTTGGGAAATTTGGAACGTCCAGATGTGGATAAAATTAATGGACTTAGCCCAGTTATTAGTATCGAGCAAAAAACGACTTCCAAAAATCCACGCTCTACCGTAGGAACAACGACAGAAATTTATGATTTTCTTCGTCTTTTGTATGCTCGTGCAGGTATTGCTTATTCGTATAATACAGGCGAACGAATGATTCGTCAAACAGAAGAACAGATTTCAGAGATAATTTTTGAAGAGTATAATGATAAAAAATTAGTGCTTCTTGCGCCAGTCGTAAAAGGACGTAAAGGACATTATAGAGAACTTTTTGTGCAATTACGTAAAAGTGGTTATACAAAAGTCAGAATTGATGGAGAAATAATGGAACTCGTTCCCAAAATGCAAACGGATCGTTACAAAACGCACGATATTGAGGTAGTTGTAGATAGAATTATCGTTTCTAAAGATGATGAAAAGCGAATCATGGCATCACTCAAAACAGCTATGAAGGTAGGTAATGGAATTGTGATGGTACAGGAGCATGACAAAACAGATGCTCGTTTTTTCTCTCGTTTTTTGATGTGTCCTACCACAGGAATTGCGTATGACGAACCAGCACCAAATATTTTTTCGTTCAATTCGCCTTACGGAATGTGTCAGACGTGTAATGGTTTGGGTAAAATAGAACAACTGACAGAAGAAAGTATTATTCCAAACGAAACATTGAGTATCAGCAGAGGTGCGATTGCACCTTTGGGAGAGTATCGTGATACGTATTTTTTCAAGAAATTGGATACGTTTATGAAAAGCCAAAAAGTAAATATTACGACAGTTTGGAAAGAAATTGATAAAGAAATTCAGCAAAAAATATTATACGGTTCGAAAGAAATTGTAAAAGTAAAATCAAAATCTTCTGATAGAACATGGAATAGTGAATTTGAGGGCGTTGTCGATTATTTAGAAAAATACCAACTTGAAGGAGGAAGCGAAAAACAGCAATCCAGCTTACAAGATTATTTGACTGTTACAGTTTGTCCGACTTGTGAAGGAGCAAGACTCAAAAAAGAATCCTTATATTTCAAAATTGCAGACAAAAACATATCCGAATTAGCTCAAAAAGATATTAACCAACTAGGAGATTTTTTTAAAGACATTGAAAGCCGTCTTGAAAATCGTCAGAATATTATTGCTGCCGAAATCTTGAAAGAAATCAGAAAACGAATTGGATTTTTACTTGATGTTGGTTTAGATTATTTGACACTTGATCGACCTGTCAAAACGCTTTCAGGTGGAGAAGCACAGCGTATTCGTTTGGCGACTCAAATCGGAACACAGCTTGTCGGGGTTTTATATATTTTAGATGAGCCGAGTATTGGACTTCATTCAAGAGATAACGTAAAACTTATTAAGGCGTTGCAAGATTTACGTGATTTGGGAAATACGGTTATTGTTGTCGAACATGACAAAGATATGATGTTGGCTGCCGATTATTTGATAGACATAGGACCGGGTGCAGGAAGACATGGAGGAAGAGTAGTAGAAGCAGGAACGCCAGCCGAATTTTTGAAGGGAAACAGCACGACAGCCCAATATCTCAATAATCAAAAACGCATTGAAGTTCCGACAGAACGTAGAAAAGGAAACGGAAAAGAACTTATTTTGAAGGGTGCAAATGGTAATAATCTAAGAAATGTAACGGCACATTTTCCACTTGGAAAAATGATTTGTATTACTGGTGTTTCGGGTTCTGGAAAATCTACTTTAATTCACGATACACTTTACCCAATTCTGAACAAACATATTTATAGAGGAGTCAAAACGCCTTTAGAATACAAAGAAATTGAAGGTTTGAAAGCGATTGATAAAGTTATTGAAGTGGATCAATCGCCTATCGGTCGTACTCCTCGTTCAAATCCTGCCACTTATACAGGAGTTTTTACGGATATTCGTTCTTTATTTACCCAACTTCCAGAAGCAAAAGTAAGAGGGTATAAAGCTGGTCGTTTTTCGTTTAATGTAAAAGGTGGGCGTTGTGAAGAGTGTGAAGGGGCAGGACGTAAACTAATAGAAATGGATTTTTTACCAGATGTTCACGTAGAATGTCCGTCTTGTAAAGGAAAACGCTACAACCGAGAAACCTTAGAAATTCGTTTTAAAGGAAAATCTATTTCCGATGTTTTGGATATGAGTGTAGAAGAAGCATCAGAATTTTTTGCCAATCAACCAAATATTTTGCGTAGAATCAAAACATTAAATGATGTTGGTTTGGGTTATATTACGCTAGGACAACACGCCACAACGCTTTCAGGTGGAGAAGCGCAGCGAGTAAAACTTTCAAGTGAACTTTCCAAAAAAGACACTGGAAAAACATTTTATATTCTTGATGAGCCTACAACAGGTTTGCACTTTAAAGATGTCCAGTTTTTGCTAGATGTTTTGGATAAATTAGTAGGAAAAGGAAATACAGTTTTGGTCATCGAACACAACTTGGATGTAATCAAAGTAGCCGATTGGGTTATTGATTTAGGTTTAGAAGGAGGCGCAGCAGGTGGAGAAATTTTAGTAGAAGGAACGCCTGAAAAAGTGGCTAAAAATAAGAAAAGTTATACAGCTAAGTTTTTGAGAGAGGAATTGAAGTAGGTTTTAAATTAAACAAATATGATACGCATCGCTCTATTTTTATTGCTGTTCTTTATTGTGTCTTGTCAAACTGAAAATAAATCTTCTGCCATAGAAAATGATTCTAAAGACAGTATCATAGTCAGTAAAGAAAATTCTAAACCTAACAGAAACAAATGGGAGGTTAGTGGTGTAATTTATAAAAGCGATGATTTTGAAATTGTAGGAGATACTCAAAAACTGTATTTTTAGTAAAAAAAATTCAAAACAAGAAAGTTTAATTTCACAATAAATCAAAAATCCCTTATTCAAACAAATGATAAGGGATTTTTTGATTTAGCAATTTAATTCACCATTTATAATTCACAATTTACCATTATTTTGCCGTTACACCTTGATACATAGTCTTACGAAGTTCTTTGATAGATTCGTCTGTAATGTATTCATCATACGTCATCATTCTGTCAATAAGTCCATTCGGAGTAATTTCGATGATACGATTGGCAACTGTTTCTGTAAATTCGTGGTCATGAGAAGTAAAAAGAACACTTCCTTTAAAACTCTTCAAACCATTATTAAAAGCTGTAATTGATTCCAAATCCAAGTGGTTGGTAGGCTCGTCTAAAACTAAAGCATTTCCACGTTGCAACATCATTCTTGAAAGCATACAACGCACTTTTTCTCCACCTGAAAGTACATTTGAAGATTTTAAAGCCTCTTCTCCAGAGAAAAGCATTCTACCCAAAAATCCACGTACAAAAGTTTCATCTCTTTCTTCTTCTGTCTTTGTATATTGACGAAGCCAGTCAACTAAATTCAAGTTATTTGTAAAATAATCATGATTTTCGTTTGGTAAATAAGTTGGTGTGATGGTTACGCCCCATTTTACAGTTCCTGCATCAGCTTTCTCTTCGCCCATCAAAACTTGAAAAAACTGAGTAACAGCCAAACTATTTTTTGATAAAACAGCTACTTTATCATGTTTGTTAATAGAAAGATTGATGTCGTGGAAAAGACGCTCTCCATCAGTCGATGTTTTGGATAATTTTTCTATTTCTAAAATAATATCTCCAGCTTCTCTTTCTTGGTCAAAAATAATTGCAGGATATTTACGTGTAGAAGGTTGAATATCCTCAATATTGAGTTTTTCAATCATTTTTTTACGACTTGTTGTCTGTTTTGATTTGGCAACATTAGCCGAAAAACGAGCAATAAATTCTTGTAATTCTTTCTTTTTATCTTCGGCTTTTTTG
>DAIUBX010000271.1:0-5061 GCA_036846465.1 Bernardetia sp. | reverse complement strand
CACTTGCAGCCATTTGGATGGAATGAAATGAATTCCTTTTCTAATTTTTTGATAGTAGCAATAGAAATAGTTTTCTTTTTGGTAAAAAGAACTTCATTAATGTTAGCTACTTTTTTGAGTAAATCAGTACGTGGACTTTCCATTTGCTGGAGCAAATACTCTTCTATTTTTTGATTTAGACGAGAACGAAGCGTATAGTACGCATTTGTATTTACATCTAACTCGGTCATTACTTTTCCGTCTGCAAGATTTCTTTCTCGTAAGGCTTTAAGTAAAAAAGCAGATTTATCAGCATTACTGACGATTAATGAATCATGTATTGCTTGGTAATCTTTTTCAGATAATTGCTTTATTATATTTGTGAGTTTTGCCATAATATTTTCTTGAATGTACATTTTTGATGTACTGCTTTTATATGTAGCTTAAAAAATAATGCTAGAAGAATTGAGAAAAGCTATTTGAAAATGGATGTAAAATTTGAACGATACACCATTTTTAACCTAAAATTAAGAAAAAGTACAGTTTTATAGCAACTTTTGAGTTATTTTTTTTCAAAAAAAGCAAAATTTGTACATTGTTAATCCTATTTTTGCCTAATCGTCCTCTTTTGCACCTTGATACCTTGCTCGTAAAACAGACATACTAATTTTGTCAGGAACTAAAATTGCCTCAGGAAAATCATCTAATATTGCTACAAGTTGTCTTTGAGCTTCCAACTGACTAATGAAATATCCAGCTTTTATTTTAAATAAAGGTTGTTCATAAACCGACTCTGCTCTAAGCCCATGTTTAGAAAGTGTGTAACTTGCTTTATTTTTTACAGCATTTGCCTTATCGCTATCCGATCCTGTATAGAGTTGAATGCGATACCCTGGTAAATATTTGAATTCAGAGTTTTTCTCAGCCAAACGAGAAAGCATAGCATCTACTGCTAACGCATCAGAAGTAGGAGGAGTCTTATTTGTTTGGATTGGTTGTGCAGTAGTATTTGTTGATGAATTTTCTAAATTAGTAATTTCTTTTTTTGGTTCTTTAAAACTAGCTAAAGCTATTCGGAATGCTCCCAAATCTTCATTATATACAGCAGCCGTCGAATTACTCACTGGTTTTGTTGTTCCACAGCTTGATAAATTTATTAGAAAAACTAATAAAATAAATATTAATAAAGATCGATTTTTTATTATTTTATTCACTTACTTTATAAAATTAATAATTTAATTTTCATTTAAAATAAAAAATGATAAATCAAAGTTCTTGTTTAAAGAAATTTGATTTATCAAGTTAACTGTTTACTTTTTATTAAACAAATACAGTTCCTATCAAATCAGCAAATTTTCGCTCACGCTGTGCAATTTCTTTAGAAGAAAGGTTTTCCAAACGCTCTGTTCCAAATTTCTCTACACAAAAAGAAGCCATTGCAGAACCTTTAACTACTGCTTTTGACATAGTAGCAAAATCAATAGTTCCTTGTTGTGCCATATAACCAATAAAACCTGCTGCAAAAGTATCTCCTGCCCCTGTTGGATCAAATACTTCTTCTAATGGAAGAGCTGGAGCATAATAAATTTTATCTTTTTGGAAAAGAAGTGCGCCATGTTCTCCTTTTTTGATAATCACGTATTTGGGTCCCATTTCATGGATTTTACGAGCTGCTTTTACAAGCGAATATTCACCTGAAAGCTGACGTGCTTCTTCGTCATTAATAGAAAGAACATCAACAAGTTTCAATGTTTTCATTAATTCGTCTAAAGCTACATCCATCCAAAAGTTCATAGTATCCATAACAATAAGTTTTGGACGCTTTTTTAATCTTTCGATAACTGTGCGCTGAACTTGTGGCGCAAGATTCCCTAACATTAAATATTCGCACTCTTGATACGACTCTGGAATGATTGGGTCAAAGTTTTCTAAAACATTCAATTCTGTGATAAGCGTATCTCTAGAATTCATGTCGTTGTTGTAGCGTCCTTTCCAAAAAAAGGATTTCTCATCTTCTTTGATTTGTAGTCCTTCTGTATTTACGCCATGTGACTCTAACATTTTGATTTTGTCTTTGGGAAAATCGCCACCCACTACGGCTACCAAATTTACAGGTTTGGTAAAATAAGAAGCGCAAAGGCTAATAAAAGTGGCTGCACCACCAATGATTTTGTCTGTACTTCCGAAAGGTGTTTCGATGGCATCAAAGGCAACCGAACCGACTACTAATAAACTCATATATACAAAGTGTGAATTTAGAATTTAGAATTTAGAAGTAATACAAATGAAATTACTTCGCAATTTTGAATTCAATTATTTCTAAAAAATTAAAATACAAATTTACGAATAAATTTAGATTTTAGAAGGTAGAATTTAGAATTACAGCCAAATTAGACCAAAATACAATCTATAAATCATTTGTTTTAAAAGTATCTCCTTGACGAATATCTCCTGTTTGGTAGCCTTTCAAAAACCATTTTTTGCGCTGTGCTGAAGTTCCGTGTGTGGACGATTCTGGAACAGCATAGCCTTGTGCTTGTTTTTGTAAACGGTCATCTCCAATGGCATTAGCTGCATTTAGAGCTTCTTCAATATCTCCTTCTTCAACTACATTTTCCATTTATCGGCATAGTGCGCCCAAACACCTGCATAAAAATCGGCTTGTAATTCCAGTCTAACAGAAAGCTCATTTTGCTGGGTTTCTGAAACTTTTCCTCTCTGACTATTTACATAATCACTTGCTCCAAGTTGTTTTTGAACATGATGTCCTACTTCGTGAGCAATGACATAAGCTGCTGCAAAGTCTCCTCCTGCACCAAAACGATTTTGTAATTCTTCAAAAAAAGTAAGGTCGATATAAATATCTTGGTCTGCTGGGCAATAAAAAGGGCCTGTTGCAGATTCGCCTGTTCCACATGCAGTACTAGTCACACCACTAAAAAGCACTAATTTTGGCTCTGGATAATCTCTATTTAATTCTTCTTTAAAGATTTTGTTCCAAACATCTTCTGTATCTTGTAAAACGACAGAGGCAAACTGTCCCATTTCATCGTTGGGTTGTTCATTAGTTTGAGTTGTACCTATTTGATTTTCAGTTTGGACAGAAGAAACTCCTCCACCTTCTAAGATAGCTGACGGATCGCCTCCTAATAGCATTACAATAATGACAATGATTACACCACCAATTCCTAGTCCTGCTTTTCCAGCAGTACCACCCATACTACGACCACCTCCACCACGGCGATCTTCTACATTACCACTTCCTTGTCTTCCTTGCCAACGCATAGTTTAAAATTTAGATAAAAACTGATTTATTAAAAACTTAGCCCAAAATACGAATTTAGATTTAAACTATTTTAGTTTTTATGTATAAAAGAATGCAATTTATTGGTTAACATAATTAAAATTAACTTACTATCAAGCAAATTCTTAAATAGATTGCTCTTCGAAAAATTCATCGACACGTTTTTTAAAAATTCTAATTACAAAATTAGCCAAAAACCATTCCTAGATAGATTTTTTACGTAATTTTGGTACTTGATACTTACATTTTATTTTTGAGTAAAGACTGAGAATTTGAAAACTACTACCACAACGACCTTTATAAAAAACCCTTTTTTAATTTGGTTTTTTAGTTTACTTCTACATAGCATTTTATTAGTATTAGTCTATTCTATTTTTTGGGCTTCGTATAGCGAACCAACTTTAGATTTTTTATACAATTTATCTAATCAAATCAGTACCGATAATTCTGCATTTTCTTTCTTGTCTTGGTTTTTGATAATTAGTTTAGGTTTTAGTTTTTCGGCTGTTTTTGCTCAACTTTTTACTTCCCTTTCTGAGTTAAATCAAAAAATTAGGGTTCTAGTTCTTTATATTCTGGTCTTTTTTGTTGCTTTTATTCCTATGCTTTTATGGCTAGACAGACACGTTGTGGCGACTATTTGTGTACTTTCGGGAGTAAGTTTGTTAATAATTAATTTCAAAAAAAACACTTCTTTTTATATCAATAGTTTTGTTGGAACATTCCTTTGTTTAGTGGGTCTTTTTTGGTCGGTAAAAGGTTGTGGTTGGGCAATGGCTGCCAGTATTCCGTTTTCGCTTTGGTATCTTAAAAAGGAAAATTTCAAAAATCAAATTCCTCAAGTTGTAATTTTGGTTTCTCTTGTTATGTTGGCTTTAGTTTGGGATTTGATTCAAAATAAAATTGATACCAACAAAACACCTATTCATTTTTCAGCAGAAAAGATTGAAAAAAATGTTCCTCAATGGCTTTTAGACGAACATTTAATAGAAGTGGATTGGACAAAGAATGATTTTCGTCTGTGGTTAAGTGGTTTTGAAGGATTTGAGGTAGAAAAAGAAAATTCTAAAAAACACTTTTCAGAAGAAGCTATTCAAGAAATTACTGAATTTTTGTTGCATTATGATTCCGTTTTTCCTGTTGAGGGCAATCCAATTTTGGAGTTTCGGTATGTTCTTTTACAACTTGCCTTACTTATTTTTTGGTTTTTGTTTTTGGGAAATTACAATCTTTCTCGGTATCGTTTGATAACCTATTGGATAGTAATTTTTCTGATTTGGGCGTGGACAGAATATGTCAGTCAAGATACAGAAAATGGCTTTTTATTGGCTCTATGTGCGTATGGAGGACTTTTACCTTTGATTGGTGCAAACAAATTTAAAGATATTGTTGCTTTCAAGATTCATCAAAAAATTATTATTATAGGAATAATAGTTTTGATTGTAGTTGAGCTTAGTGGAAGTTTGGCTGTTTATATTTCGGAAAGTCTTGCTACTCGTCAAAAATATGTAGAAGCAAAAGCTGTTTTGGAGAATATTTATAAAAGTTATTTCTCTGACCAAAAAATATATGTTGATTGGAATGCACAGTTGAGCAACAAAACTTCTCTTCCTTTTTCCACTTCGGTTAGTTCACAGTTTGATAAAGACCAACTACAAAATAATTTAGTAATTCTGATTCAAAATCTAAGAAATAAAGAAGATTTGACTCAAAGTAACCCACTAAATTTTTCAAATCTCTATTTTATTTTGCCTTCAAAAACGAGCAAATCACAAACA
>DAIUBX010000270.1:0-5066 GCA_036846465.1 Bernardetia sp. | reverse complement strand
AGAGAATCAATCCACCTTCAAAATATCTCTAATTTCTAGCTGTAAATAACTTTTATCTCTAAAATGATTTTCGCTTATCAAAAAAGCAATATCATATCTAGATTTAGCATTGATTTGATTCAGAAAACTGGCTTTTCCAAATGAAATAGCCGAAAAAAGAGATATTCCTTGACGAACTTGCACCTTTAAATGAGTCTCTTTAATGATTTGAGGAGAAAAAAGTTGAAGACCACGAGCCACAAAAACAGGACGCATATTTTGAGGTCCAAAAGGCGACATTTGTTTGATAATAGCAAACATTTTTTGATTGATACTAGAAAAATCAATTTCCATATCGACACGCACAGGAGGAATGAGTTGTTCTTTTTCTAATGTATCTGTAACAGCATTTTCAAAACGTTCTTGAAATTTTGCTACATTTTCAATCGGCATAGACATGCCAGAGGCAAATTTGTGTCCTCCAAATTGTATCAATAAATCCGAGCATTTCTCAACGGCTTGATAAATATCAAAATCAGAAATAGAACGAGCTGAACCAACAGCTAAATCTCCGTTTTCAGACTCAGAATATGTCAAAATTACGGTAGGGCGATAGGTTTTTTCTACACATTTTGCTGCAGCAATTCCTACTAAACCTTTGTGCCATTTTTTACTAAAAAGCACGTTTGTTTTGCGTTTTGAATCAGATTTTTTTAAGATTTCATCAATTTCTAGCATCATAATTTGTTCTATATTACGACGCTCATCATTTTTTTGATTTAATGTTCTAGCTAGTTCGTTTGCCTCTTGTTCTGATGAAGCTAAAAGTAGATTTAAAGAAGTATAGGCATTATCAATGCGTCCTGCTGCATTGAGACGAGGCGCAACTGAAAAAACAATCTCACGAACGCCTATTTTTTTTCCATATCCATTTATCAAATTCAAAAGAGCTTTTACACCGGGTAGAGGGTCAATATTAATTTTTTCTAATCCAAAATAACTCAAAATTCTATTTTCTCCTACCATCGGAACTAAATCAGCAGCAATACTCAAAGCGACCAAATCCAAATAATAATGTAAATTTCGTTCAGAAGTTCCTGTTCTAAAACAAAATCCTTGTAAAAATTTATACCCAATCGCACACGCTGAAAGGTCTTTGAATGGATAATTACAGCCCTTTTGTTTTGGATTGAGCATTGCAAAACTAGCAGGTAATTCTTCGTCAGGTATGTGGTGGTCGCAAACGATGAAATCAATTCCCCAATCTTTGGCTTGTAAGATTTGCTGGTTTGCTTTTACGCCACAATCCAAACAAATAATCAATTTTATATCTTCTTTTTTGGCAAAAGCTAATCCTTCTTTTGTGATTCCGTACCCTTCTGTATTTCTATTTGGAATGTAAAATTGAACGTTTTTTTCATCGGTAACATCGGCATACAGTTTTTTCAAAAAACCATAAATTATAGCTACCGAAGTAATTCCGTCAACATCGTAATCTCCATAAACTAATATTTTTTCTTTATTTTCTATTGCATTTTTTAGTCTGTTTATGGCTATGTCCATTCCTTTCATCAAAAAAGGCGAGTGCAAATGAGAAAGAGAAGGGCGAAAAAATGACTTTGCTTCCTCAAAATTATGTACTCCACGCTGTAAAAGTAACGTTGCAGGAACGCTACTGACATTAATTTCTTTTGAAAGACTTGAAATTTGAGCGTCAGAAGGTAAAGGTTCGAAAAGCCAACGTTTGGATTGCATAGAAGAGAAAATACAGAAATAAAAAAATAGGTTTAATCAAGACAGGATAGTTACTTGATTAAACCTACTAAATAAAATTCATACAATCAATTTTTAGAACCAATTACGAATTAAAAATTAAAAATTACGAGTGTAATTTAAGTGCTTATCATTTTCAAAAACTATGATTTAGTAAACTTACTTCTAGGAATCCCTTTAGGCAAACCTACGGTTTTCAAAATTTCATTTGCTCTTTTTAATTTTTCTGGAAAAATTCGAAGTGCATAAATGAAGGTTCTGATTTATAGAGATATTTAGGTTGATTCATTTATCACAAATTTAATTTTTAATAAAGCTAAAATGAAATACTTTTCATGCAAATTTATCTCTTTCAAGCGTCGACGCTTGAAAGAGATTAAGAATATTTATTTTTACTTCATCAACTCATCAGCAAACGCCAATAATTTATCTTCTGAAAAATAATCTCCCATTATTTGAAGACCGATAGGCAAACCTTCTTTGTCTGTTCCGTTTGGAATCGAAATAGCAGGAATTCCGACCACAGACGCAGGAACAGTAAATAAATCAGCTAGATAAAGTTCTACCGTTTCGCCTTCATATTTTCCAATTTCAAAAGCTGTTGTAGGAGTAGTAGGCAAGATAATGAAATCGTATTTTGCAAATAATTCTTTCATTGCTTCCTGTATTTTTCGTCTTACTTTTTGTGCCTTCGTAAAATACGCATCGTAATAACTTGCACTCAAAACAAACGTTCCTAACATAATTCTACGCTTGACTTCCTTACCAAATCCTTCTGTACGTGTTTTTTTATACATCGATTCCAAATCCGTAACATTCGGACTACGGAAACCATAACGAACACCGTCGTATCTTGATAAATTAGTACTTGCTTCTGCCGTAATCAAAATATAATAGGTCGGTAAAGCATATTTTAAAAGAGAAAAATCAACTTCTTCTACTTCATAGCCTTCACTTTTGAGCTGTTCAATTTTTGCAATCGTGGCAGCTTTTATTTCTTCGCTTAATCCTTCGCTGTGTAGCGTTTCTTTGATATAAGCGATTTTTGGTTTTTTGTCTTGCTTAGTGTTCAGTAATTCTGAATATTTCGGTACTTCTCTTTGCGAAACCGTACTGTCATTATCATCTTTTCCTGCAATGACTTCCAACGTAATTGCTACATCAGCAGCATTATTTGCAAAAATTCCGATGCTATCAAACGACGAAGCAAAGGCAATCAAACCATAACGAGAAATACGTGAATACGTAGGTTTTAAGCCAACAATTCCACAAAAAGCAGCAGGTTGGCGTACCGAACCACCTGTATCAGAACCCAACGAAACCATACACATTCCTGCCTGAACTGCCACAGCAGAACCACCCGAACTTCCTCCCGGAACTCGGTTTGTACCAATAGCATTTTTTACAACTCCAAAAGCCGAATTTTCATTGGAAGAACCCATCGCAAATTCATCACAATTTTGGCGACCAATAACGATAGCATCTTCTTTCAAAAGACGTTCTACGGCAGTTCCATCAAATTGTGATTCAAAACCTGCAAGCATTTTTGAAGATGCACCTAATTTGTGGTCTTTATGACACAAAACGTCTTTCAATCCGACAATCATTCCAGCTAGTTTTCCAGCAGTTCCGTTTTGGATTTTTTCATCGACAAGTTTTGCTTGTTGTCTTGCTTCCTCTTCATAAACTTCTAAAAAAGCATTTAATGAAGGATTTTTTTCATTAATGACTTTCAAATAATGTTCTACCAATTCTACACAAGTAAGTGTTTTGTTTTGAATGGCTTTTTGGACAGAAGCAAAGGAATCTATATGAGTTTCTAATGTAGTATTCAAGTTTTTTTCAATTACGAATTACGAATTATTAATTACGTTGTAAAGTAACTGTTTCAAGCTTCGACGCTTAAAACAGTTACTTGACTTATATAAAAACAAAAATACGAAGGAAAACATAGAATTTACAAAATTCTGATACTTTTCTTTCGTATTCGTTTATTTTGAACAGACTAGGAAGTCTGTTTACCTTAATTAAGATTCTTTTTTTGTAGTAGAAACTTCTTCTTTTTTGCTTTCTGATTCTATTGAATTACGAACTTCGCTCGTTGCATCTTTGAACTCACGAATTCCACGCCCTACTCCACGAGCAAGTTCAGGAATGCGTTTTGCACCAAAGAAAATAAGGACAACAAGCATAATAAGAGCAATTTCCCAAGCTCCAAGTCCACCGATGAAAAGAAGTGTATTTAACATAGTTGATTGATTTAAAAGGTTTCAAGTATTTTTTGTTGGTGTCGCTACGCTAAAACACCAACAAAGGCACAAGATCAGATTTGATACTACAAAAGTACAGATTTTTTGATAAAAAAAGAATTTCTTATGAACTGAATACTGTTTTGATAAAAAGAATTAAGAGAAGTTGTGAGGTAGATTAAGTTTTAGTTTTCTAATTTCCGAGAAACGTTCTCGGAAATTCAAATCCCTAATTCCCAATCTCCATTTCCCACCAATCTCTACTTCTGTCTTTCCTGTATTTGCATCAAAAATTGTTTCAAGACTTGTTTTTGATTTTGGTGTCTTACAGAAAGATTTTCTAAATTTTGATAAGCCGTTTCGAAATATTCATTCATTTTTTGTTCTGTAAACTGCCTTATATTCAGATTGTTATAAATTTCTGTAACGGCTTTTACTTTTTCGGTTTCGTCAAAAGTGGTTTTGTTTATCCAATTTTGAAGGTTATTTTGTTTTGCTTCTTTTTCTTTTTGTAAAGCTGTTAGCATCAAATAGGTTTTTTTGTTTTCTGTAATATCTCCACCTACTCGTTTTCCGAATGTTTTTGGGTCTGCATAAACATCTAAAATATCATCGTGAAGTTGAAAACCAATTCCTGCCAAAATTCCTATTTCTCTAAGTTGTTGAGCTTCAAAAGGTTTTGCTCCTCCCAAAATTGCACCTAATTCTAATGAAAAACCTAGTAAAACGGCAGTTTTGAGTTTTATCATTTCTAAATATTCCTCTATTTCAACATCATTTCGTTTTTCAAATTCCATATCAAATTGCTGTCCTTCACAAACTCCAATCGCACATTTATTAAAAAGTGGCAGAATTAAAGGAAATTTATCCGACGGAATTGCCTCTTGAAACCATTGATAGGTCTTGATAAGCATTAAATCTCCTGACAAAAGAGCTGTATTTTCGTCCCATTTTTCGTGTGCTGTGGGTTGTCCTCTACGGATTGGGGCATTGTCCATAATGTCGTCATGCAACAAAGTAAAATTATGAAAAACCTCTGTAACAATCGCAGGTGCAACGGCATTT
>DAIUBX010000269.1:0-5093 GCA_036846465.1 Bernardetia sp. | reverse complement strand
AAGGTAATGATGAAGAGGTGGCAGGATAATCTGAATAATTAAAGTTTTGTTTACAAGTTATATTTAATGTATCAAATAAAAACCTATATTCTCTAGTTTGTGGGGCTACCCATTCTCTATTATTTATCCAAAAAGTCGCAGGATTTGGAAGATTTATATCTAAGTTAAATTCTAATACATTATGGTCTCTGTTAGCATAACTCGCAGAACTAAAAAGTTCTGCGTTTGGAAAATACTGAGGCTCATTTATTCTAACTTCCATTTCGCCAGGGCCTGAGAGGTTTACTCCGATTCCTTGCGCTAAATCTCTCCAAACACTTTGGTCGTCAGGTTCTCCTGCGTATTTCCATTCAATATAAACTCCGTCAAAATCCATTTGAGGTATATAATATTCCCTCCAATCCTCCATTGTTTGATTGAGCGTATCAAATTGATTTTGAATGTTGGTTATAAAACTTGCAACAGTAGAATTCAACGTATTGAAATTTTGCTGAAGTATGTTATACTGTTCTTGCAAATTATTATTACCCAGTTCAGGAAGTTGCGAACGAGTATAAACTACACCTGCTGCATTCAAAAGAGAAGTATTGGCAGGAAGATATAACTCTCCAATAATTACTTGAAAATTTGGATTGGTAAGCGTTGGAGGAATTGGATTTGTGTTGGGAGTGCCTTCTATAATAAAATACTCAGCATCAAGTCCACCTGCAATCTCTTCGTACTTATGCTCACAAACTACTAAATCAATTCTAGCAAAAGTCGTTGCATTGGCATTTACTTGTAAAGAAATAGAAGTATCTTCTATAATCAAAACTCCTTGTTTTGACCGAACTACCCCTAAATTAGGTGTAACTGCACCATCTTTTTTTGGATAAGAAAAGGCTGTTACATCGTGATTTAACTCCAAAAACAAATTATTTGTAGGATTAAATTCAAAACCACGATACAGCCCTGGTGGAATAAGTCCTACCAAAAACTCATTAAATTGAAAACTTATATCATCACTTAAAAATTCTATATGTCTTTTTTGTGCCATTGTATTATAATTATTCTATTCAAATTCTATCATAAAATATCGTACTGCAAATTCTCTTACTGCCCCTGTTCCATTGTAAAAATAAAGCACAGGAACAAAAGTATATGGGGTTGCGCTTACTCGTGTTGTGTCTATCGTAGCAACTAACACCTCATCTATAAAAAAATCAAACTTACCCCCATTTTTTACAATCTCAAAATCAATCCAAGTATCAACTGGGAAGGGTATTCCAGTATCTATATACGTCTTATTTGCTAATGTATTTGTTGAATCAGAAGAAGTAAAAGCGTATATATTATCTGTGATGGCAGCACTGTTTTTGGTAGAAAAACCAAAGCCCTTTACACGCATATCTTGTCCAGAAGAGAGACTTAAATTAGGGTCAGCAGATAAACCAACAAACATACGAGATTGATTAATCGGTTGAGTAGATTTCACTTGAACCTTAAAACGCTTGAATATATTTAGATTCAAATTTTTCCTGTTCCACCATAATCTAAAAATTGGTGTTCCACCCATATAATCCTGTGTGGCATATAAAGCAACTTCTGTTTTTTGAGCATCAAAATTTAAAGATGTAGCACTATAAGTGTACTGTACACCTCTACTGTTAAATATAATTGTGTTTTCAATTCGAATAACAGCAAAATTATCTTCAAAGATTTTTAGATTTGAAGAACTACCACCTATTGGAGGATCAACCCACTCAGTGTTATAATCTGTATTATCTACTTTTGCAAGTAACTGTCCTGTTGTTCCCTCTGGAGGAACTCCAACGCCATTTGTGCCATCTGCCCCATCTTGCCCTGCTAAATTTACCCACGAATAATCGTAATCCATATCAGAGTTTTTGACAAGAGCCATTCCAGTTGTGCCACCGATAGGCAAACCAACGCCATCAATTCCGTTTGTGCCGTCAAGTCCGTCGATTCCGTCTGTTCCGTCTTGCCCACGTAAAGAATTGAAAAAATCTTGTTCTGTTCCTGTGTTTTCGTTGTCTAGCCAAAGCTGATAGGCAGACTTTCCGTCCTGTCCATCTTGTCCATTTATTCCATTTATTCCATTATTGGGTGCTGGGATAAATACATCAAAATTAGTTGAAACATTAGGAGTTTCATTATTATTTACAATATCATTTTTCTTAAAATAAAGAGCGTTGTTATAAGAAACGATATCTCTTTTTTTATAATTTACTTGCAAATCAAAAATACCTTTCCATTCAAACCCTTCTCCTTGTATATTTATCCATTCTATACCATTCCAAATAAACGCTGCTTTTTGATTGTTAAGTTGGTTTATTGTTTTTATCCACACAAAACTTGTGTTTGGAGGAGTTGAATCTTCAAGCCAAATGGCTGAAATTTGTCCTAAATTAGTATCTGCCATATTATTTTATCAAAATCAAACTGTTCTTAAAAATATATTTCCATTACGAATACTAAATCTATTAGCATCAGAACCTTGTGCAATTAATTCTCCTTCATCATTGATTATAAATTCTACATCATAAAGCGATAGATTTTCGTAGTATAAATTTCCTTCAAAAATGCGAAAACGTATCAAACTAGAAATTGCATCTTCACCATTATAAGTTAGAGAAGTCAAACGAGCATTTATAGGCTCATTAAATTCAATCACTTCTCCGACAGCTCGCATGATGTCAGCCGTTAGTTCTAAAGTTCCTGTCAAACGGAGTTCATAACCTGAACAACCTTGACACCTTCCACCACTATCTAATCTACGAATAGGGTCATCAAGTGTAAGAGGAGAGTCTAAAGAAGAAACTACCCAAGATTCCACAATATCAACACTATCAAAACCGAGCATTCTGAGTGGCACTTCATAGCCTCTTTTTGTTCCTCGTATTTTATACAAATGGAAAGCAAATTTTAAGACCTTTCGTCTTAATTCTAATCCATTACTTATTCGCATTGTCATTCCGATAGTAGTTTCAAAAAGTGAAATAAATCTATCGTACATCGTATCTGGAATGAGCGTATTACTTATCAACCCATCAATCAAAGGCTCTATCGTATCATCAATATCTTCTCCTATAATTTCATTGAAACGCTGCAATTCGCCTTTTCCATCGTTATCGACAACGCCTTGCTTGTCCAAAATATGAAAAGCAGTACCAAAATATTTCCAAATTCGTTCTTGCCACATCATCATATACCTCCTTCTGCATCTAGCAAAACATCAGCTGAGTAGGCTAATGGAATGCTGGGTTCTTTAAGAATTAAATTTGAATTGTATGGGTAGGTATAGAACTCCCACTTTTTACCGAGTGCATATTCTGCGCTTGGCAAAATGGTAAAATTAATTTCATTTTGAGAAATTGCTTGACCTACCGTTACAGTTCCTAGCGAAACATTATTTTTAGAAACCCTATACGAAGTAGCCGAAACAAAAGTAATCGTCCATTTTATCGTTTCAGAAGAAGCTGGAAGCAAGGCTTTTGTCCAAAGTAATTCCGTTGTATTTTCAAGCAAGGGACGAGCAAAAGGTTCGGCATAAAAATAAATCGTGTCCGAATTATCCACGCCTTCGGTTGTTTCGACAACTTCTACCAAATCATTAATTTTTACACGTCCACCAATTTGTTGATTATCAGCCGAAAGAAAAGCTAAAATATTTGTTCTAACAGCATCTACAACGGTTGCACGAACGTAATTTGATTGAATTTGCAAAGCAAAACGAACTTTTACTTGTAAAACTCCTGCACTTTTTACGGTAATATTGGTAGTTGTCATTTTGCGAGTTTCCATAAAGGAAGCCACATTATCTAGTAAAATTTGAGTAGCAATTCCACCACCCAAAGGAGCTACAAATAACTCAACAAATTTTCCACAATCATAATACACCCCTGCACTTCCAACTCCTCCAGCCAGTAAAGCGACATCTTGATAATCTTGGCGTGTTACGGCACGTTCTTGTGTACGAATAAAAATAGGAATTTTGCGTTGCAAGTCTTCTAACGTTTCGGCATTTGCTCCTCCACTTGCTCTATCAGGATTGGTAACTTTCAAAATAAATCCACTCGGAACGCTTATCGAACTAATAATATCAGTTATCGTATTGGCAGAAACATTGCCCAACACACCTTCAGAAACAGCATAATTTACAGCAATCGCATCTCCCAAAGAAGGAATAAGTCCTTTTATTCCATCACCAAAAACAACCTCCATTTTACGACTTTCGCCAACTCCTGCGACAAAATCCTCACTTTCTTGGAAAGAATATAAAAAGGAATCTTGCGAAGTCCAGCCGATAGAGTTTACTAAAACAGAAACGCTACTATCGACGATGCTTTCGGCAAGTTCAAAAACTTGTGATGCCGTTCCGTCAGAATTTCCTAAACTAACATTTGTAAAAGCAATTTGCTGAACGGCATCTACAAAGCCTTCTGTTTGTCCTGCTAAAATAGTTAGATTATCAGCCGTTGTGTAGATAATTTCGTCAGCCGTTTGTACTTGCGTTCCGATAGGAATCAAAACATTTGAAGGCAATGGATTTTCAAAATAAAAACGAAGCTCAACGGAAGCTGCAAAAGTTCCCTTTACTCGGTAACCAACCATTTTAGCAAACTTCACAGCGTTTTTGAAACGTGTGCAAGTAACTAAAAAAGCTTCCTTCGCTTGTCCATCAATATAAAACCCCAACATTTCAGCAATACCAGCCCAAACGGAAAGCATCGCCACTAAAGGTTCAGTTTCTGAATGGTCGGTATGTCTTGGTAACTTCAAAGGAAGTTTTGCCAAAATACTTTCTTTAGTTTGTTGGTAGCTCCTATCTACGTAGTCTATCCATTTATTTTTTAATGCCATCTTTATACTATCTGAAATTTTATCTAAAACTATCTAAAAACCATCTTTTATTTCGTATCTGTTTTTTTTAATTCCCTCGAATTCGATGGAATTAGAATTTTAATAAATTATCTCTCGGTAAAACGGAAAAACAAAAGTTTCATTTGTCGTCGTTCCTAAAATTTTGTACGCAATAGTGCAATTAATTGTATTAGAATCAGTCTTTTCAAAGTCTATCCTAATTATTTGTA
>DAIUBX010000268.1:2682-5098 GCA_036846465.1 Bernardetia sp. | reverse complement strand
AAAATAAAATCTTTCAGTAAAGGACGAAATCCATATTTGATGTTAAGTAGTCAAGATGAAAAAATAACTATTGGTTTTTCTAGCCATCATTGTCATTTTGGAGGTTGGCATGAAAGTATATTTGAAGAAGATATAAAAAACGCAATTTCTACTTTTGAAGAAATAAGAGATGGAAAATTAATTGTAGTAGAGTATTACAAAAATGAAAAATTTGCAGGCTCTGTATTTCTAGAAAATCAAGAAACATTTGATGAAAGAAAGCTACTAAAAGAATGGAAATTTGGAAAGCCTAATAGAATTAATTTTGAGAAATTTAGATTGAATGAATAATTGAGCTATTTTCTGTATATTTAATAAAGCTATTTTATCTAAATCCACAAAAAAATGTCAGAAAACAAAATAAAACAAACTGAAAATAGCGTTGAAGATTTTTTGAACACTATTGAAAATGAGCAGCGCAAAAAAGATGCTGTTGAAGTCGTGGAAGTAATGAAATCTATAACTGGACTTGAACCTAAAATGTGGGGAAATAGTATAATAGGTTTTGGTTCATACCATTATAAATACGCAAGTGGACGAGAAGGAGATTATTTTGTTACTGGTTTTTCGCCACAAAAATCAAATTTATCTATCTATATTATTGATGGACTTGGAAGATATGAAAACCTATTAGAGAAATTAGGCAAACACAAAACAAGTGTTTCTTGTCTTTCTATTACCCAATTAGATGAAATTGATAAAGATATTTTGAAGGAAATTATTACAAAATCATTCAATTATATGTGTCAAAATTATCCTACAAATAAAGAATAAATTAACCTTTCTTTTTCCCTTCTCTCATAGAAAAAGTAAAAGTAGTTCCTTCTTTTTCGACACTTTCTACCCAAATTTTGCCATTTTGTTTTTCTACAAATTCTTTACAAACCATTAAACCCAAGCCAGTTCCTTTTTCATTGGCAGTTCCTCGTGTAGTTACGTGTTGGTCGGTAATAAAGATTTTTCTGGCTATTTCATCACTCATTCCTACTCCTGTGTCTCTTACCCAAATATGAATCATCTTAATGGTGTTTTTTTCTGAATTATTTTCATAAATAGCTCCTACCGTAACTGTTCCATCTGTATCCGTAAATTTTATAGCATTACTGATAAGATTGCGAAGAATAAAGTTGAGTAAATTTGGGTCTGCTTCTACTAAAATACCCTCATCAATTTCAGAAACTTGAAGGTTTATTTTTTTATTTTTGGCTATTGGAAGTAATAATTCAATATTTTTTTGAATATAGTCTGTTATAATAAGGGGTTCTAATTCAGTTTCTAAATGTCCCATTTGCGCCCTAGACCATTGCAAAAGATTTTCTAAAAGGTCGCCTACATTTCCTAAAGATTTATTAATATCTTTAGTAATTCTACCAATTTCTTCATCTGTAAAGGCGTTTCTGTATGAAATAAACATCTTCAAGAAGTTTTGTAAGGTAGCTAAAGGCGCACGTAAATCGTGTGAAATAATCGAAAACATTTTGTCTTTGATATTATTTGACTGAGAAAGTTCGTTTTCAGATTCTTTGAGTAGTGAATTGGTTACTGCTAACTCTTGATTTTGAAGTTTTAATTTTTCAGTTTGTTTAGTTACTTCTAATTCTAATGTTTTACGTTTTTTCTCTAATGAACTCGTTCTCCAACGTACATAACTCACTAATAATATAAAGCCTATTAATGTACAAACAGCTAAAAACCATGTTTTTTTCCACAGAGGAGTTGCAATCGTAAATGAATAAGTAGCAGGAATATTTGCCCAAACCCCATCATCATTGGTAGCCAAAACTTCAAACTCATAATTTCCATCTTCTAAATGAGAATAATAGGCAAAATTTTGAGTCATTACCTCTGACCAGTTTTTATCAAATCCTTTCAAACGATACTTGAATTTTACTTTTTCAGGATAACGGAAAGTAATCGTTTTAAAATCAAAACGAAGACTATAATCATCATAAGGCAAAACTAAATCGTCATCAAAACTGTGTTCTTCTCCAAAAATACGGAACCCACTCAAAACTACCTTTGGACGAACTAGATTAATATGGTCATTTTGTCCGATATAATGAATTAGTCCTCTTGTAGTTCCGAACCATAAATCGCCATTAAAATCTTTTTCGACGGCACTTCTGTTTGCTTCCGTTCCGATAAGTCCGTCCGATTGATGATAAATTTTGGCTAAATCATCTTTTGGGCGTAGTCTTGTAATGCCTTTTCTTGAACCAATCCAAATATTATAATTTCTGTCAGCAGCAATAAAATAAGAATAATTTGAAGCCAGTCCGTTTGCTGTTGTATATTTTTTAATTCCTTGTTCTTCTGAATAGGAAAAAACACCTGAACCTTCCGAACCTATCCAAAGTGTATTCTCGGCATCTTCTGT
>DAIUBX010000268.1:0-2672 GCA_036846465.1 Bernardetia sp. | reverse complement strand
CAGCAGCGATGAAGTAAGAATAATTTGAAGCGAGTCCGTTTGCTGTAGTGTATTTTTTGATACCCTGTTCTGAATAAGCAAAAACACCTGAACCTTCCGAACCTATCCAAAGTGTATTCTCGGCATCTTCTGTAAAACAAGTTGCTTTTACTTGGCTAAATTCAGGAACAGCATCCAAAACGGTTAGTTTATCATCTTTCCAATATGACAGCGTATAATCGGAGGAAGCAATCCAAATGCGATTTTGTCTATCTTTATAAATGTTTTGAATCCGATTTAATTGTACTGTTTTGGTAGGCAAAATTTGAGTAAAACGGTTTTCAGATTTTATGTACTTGAAAAGACCCCATGAGTTTGTTGCTATCCAAATATTTCCATCGTCATCGGCTGTTATTTTATTGATGGTTTTATCAGGAACATCTCTAATTGATTTTAAAGAATTGGTAGAAGGTTGGTAGATAAAAAGTCCTTTTTTCTCCGTTCCTATCCATATTTGTTCTAAAGAATCTTTAAAAAGAGTACGAACTGTCGTTTGAGGAAGGGCATCTAAATAACGTTTGAAAATAGTTGAATCGCCTTTTTTGGTAAGTGAGGTTATGTTTTGGTCTGTTCCTAAAAGGAGTGTATTTTCATCAAGACGCAGAGTAGATAAAATATTTTCACTTGGTAACCCATGTGTATAGGTATAGATTTTAAACATTTCATGGAGCATCTGAACAAGCCCCTTGCTTTCTGTTCCTACCCAAATACTTCCTTCATAGTCTTGCAAAATGCAGGAAATAGCCGAGCTAGGAAGTCCATTTTTTGTAGTATAATGTTCTATACTGACTACTTTCTCTTCTTTTTTTATTGATTCTATCCTAAATAATCCATTATTTTTTGTACCTATCCAAAGCTTTCCTCGTTTATCTTCCAAAATTGACGTAACATATTCTTTAGCTATTTCTGTTCGGCTTGGAAATGCTTTTTTGACATCATTACTAGAGAAAAAATTATAAATTCCGTTGTCTTTCGTTCCTATCCAAAAACCAACTTGTCCTTGTCTTTTTCTTGTAATAGAATGTACTTTGATTCCCTTTAACTCCTTTATTTGCTGACTGAAAATAAATTTTTCATTTTTTACAGTAGCCACAAAAAGACCACTATCTGTTCCTACTAAGAACTCATTATTAGAAAGTTTTTCAAAAACATTACATCTCTCTGTATGTGTACTGACCAGTGGAAAGTAAGATGTTTGATAGGTAAATGAAGATTTTTTTTCTTTATTACTCTGAATTTGATTAGTTACTTTATCAAAACTAACTTTAAAGACTCCTTCTCGCTCTGTCAATGCCCAAATATGATCTTCTTCTACATAAATTTGTTGAATCCGACTCAGTAAGTTTTGAGTAGGCGAAGAGATTGACCAAATAGAATCATTTTGTTTGTCATGGTAAGACAATAATCCTTGTGGATGTCCAAGCCAAGTTCCATTACGAAGAGAATCTGTAGCTAGAGTAGTAATAAAGTTGTCAGCAAGTCCATCATTTTGTGTAAAAGGCTGCATATCATGCCCATCAAAACGAGATAAACCATTACCTGTTGCTATCCAAAGAAAACCATTTTTATCTTGTGAAATACCATAAATATCCCCTTGAGGCAAACCTTCATCTACATCATAATGACGCAACCCAATAGATTGTGCAAAAGAATATTGCGCAAAACATAGAAATAGCAGCAGAAAGAAGTATGATAAAACGTTTTTCATATGGTAGTATTTGGCATAACTATCAAAACTATCTATTTTTTATCAAAAGACAAACACTATTTTGACGTAAAAAGCACATAATAGAGTTATTGATATAATAAATAGATAATCAATTGGCTCTGATATAACCTCGTAGTTTTTTGAGGTTTTCTATCGAAGAGGCATATTTAAAAATTCCATGTCGCTCTTTGTTAGGTAGTTTTAAAAGCTCAGGATATTCTAAATAATCTACTGAAGTTATTATTTGATTTGTGCCTTGTTCTGGATCAAAACCTATTTTTAGGTTTCCACCTATGGCACGGACAGCAAAAAATAATTCGACGGCATGAATAGGCAGACTTACATACTCATAGACACACATAAAGTAATCAATTTCTATTTCTAGTCCTGTTTCTTCCAAAAACTCTCGTTTCAGAGCATCAGTTGCTGTTTCTCCAAGTTCTATTCCACCACCCACAGGCGCAAAAAAAGATTGATTTTCTTCCAAACTTGATGAAATTCCTTTCATATTTACGACAAGCAAATGTCCTTTTTTATCAACACAAATGCCACAAACTCGGCTACGAACTTTATTGCCGTATATTTTTTCCAATGATTTATCCATAATAAATAAAGTTAGAAGTATGATTTTAGAAGTCAGAATTGAAATAAAGTTAGAATTAAGAGGTCAGAATTTAGAATGAAAAATACATTTTAAACAAAGAGAATGAAAAGTATGAAATATTTACTTCAGAACTGAAATTTCCCCATTCCCTAATCTCTCGCCTCACGCCCCAATCATTTCTCAACTACAAAAATCATACGTTCCGAAATTGCTTCTTCAAATTCAGACAAATCATAATCTCCAAATATTCGTGCTACTGTTAGTCCTGCATCTCGGAAGTAACGCAAAAAATCAATAGTTGGAATAGCTTTTACTCGTTCT
>DAIUBX010000267.1:0-5105 GCA_036846465.1 Bernardetia sp. | reverse complement strand
TTGTCTGCTTTTCTGCTCACGTTCTAGTGTTTCTTTTTGGCGTTCTTCTTCTGCTTGTGAAAGTTTATCAGTCGGACAAGGATAATCAAATAAACATTTGTCTTTGATGGCTTTTTCTACAGCTTCAGGAACCATTTTTTCCCAACCGTCTTTTCCTGCTTTTATCATTTCCAATACGTTATCAGAGAAAATATGCAAGATTTCTGTATTGATATTCTGAATAGTAGCCAGTTTTTGAGTTTCTAATAAATGCTTATATAAAAAAGTTTGTTTTGGAGAAACCTCAAAATCTTCACAACCCAAAATCTTATCTGTCCCCGGAATACGTGAAGGATAAACATACATTTTTACATTTGAACCAAATAATTTTCCGAAGGCTTCCAAGATTCCACCGTTTAGATTAGTATAAAACTCATCTTCAAAAACATCAGCAAGTGAATAAATCCCTAGAATAATTCCGATTTTCTTTCCACGAGTAAAAAGTGATAAATATTCTACCAAACGATAGTATTCTTGATAATTCGAAATAATTACCGTTTTTCCCATCGAACAAAGAATATCTACTCTATCCAAAAAGTCTTCATCACTAATTGTTCCTTCTGCACGAAGATTGGCAAGAGTAAGTTCTACCAAAACCAAAATATCTTTATTTGCTACATCTTCTTCGTGTTTAAACATATCCAAACCTTTGTCCAACATATCCACATTTACGTGTGTAGGTGGACGAAAACGACCACGAAGAGCCAAAATATTTTTCTTGTAAAGAGCTTCTGAAGGTTGTAAAACATTTCCATTTGAGCCAAACATAGCTGCATTACTCATTCCATTTTTGACAAGTTTAAGACTCATCAAACGATTATCAACATGTTTAAAATCTTCGCCTGTCATTCTAAACATATCAATTTCTATTCTATCCCTAGAAAGATTATCCATCAATGAAGTAAGCATCAAATCAGGATTATGAGAATGATAAAAACAAGCGTACATTAAATTAACACCAATAATTCCGACAACCTGCTCTTGTAAAAATTTATGATTATCTAATAAATTCATATGAATAATCACTTCATTAGGAGCTGAATTTGGTTTTAATTGAAAACGAAGTCCAATCCAACCGTGTCCACGATTAGTTTTATTGTAATTCAGAACTTCGATAGTATTAGATAAAGCAAAAAAGCATGTATCAGGACGGTGTTCTCTCAAACGCTCTTCCACAAGCTCATACTCATGCGAAATCATTTTTATCAAACGAGATTCACATACATAACGTCCACTTTCCTCTGCCCCATAAATAGCGTCACTAAAAGCCATATCGTATGCCGACATGGTTTTGGCAATTGTTCCAGAAGCTGCTCCTGCCTTAAAAAACTGTGCAGCCACCTCTTGTCCTGCGCCAATTTCAGCAAATGAACCATAAATACTTGCATCAAGATTGACCTTTAAAGCTTTTTGCTTAGTGGTTAATAATCGGTCTGTTATAGGTGTGTTGTTGTTCATAGCTATATGATTTTTTTGGTTAGTAGAGAAGTAATTCATGCAAATAGAGCAAAAATCAGGCTGAAATTTATAAAAATGTAGTAATAAAGTGTATTAGATTAGTGTTAATTTTACACTATTTATTTTTTAGTCTATTTTTACAGAAAAAATAAAGTTATTTGTCTGAAAATCAGCTTTTTTTATCGAAAAATTAAATTCTAAATGAAACCAAAAAAAAATGATACTTTTTTTGAAAGTATCATTTTTATATAAAAACTTTGGTAGTAGTTTTTTGGTAATCCGAAATAACTCTACCAATAGTTGAAGCCAAAATCATCGGTTTTCTAAACCATTGACAGCCTTCTGAAAGGTCTATCAAAGTTTGAATTTTTTACTACTAAAATTGCTTTCTTCTATTCTTTTTAAAATCTTCAAAAACTAATTGTCCAAGTCCTTGCAGACCCGAATAATAGGCATTTCCACCGTTTGTAGCCGTAAATTCTTTTACAAAACGCTGCAAATAAGGGTCAGAAGCAATCATAAAAGTAGTAATCGGAATTTTGAGTTTTTTACATTGAGTAGCCAAATTCAATGTTTTGTTGAGTATCGTTGAGTCCAAACCAAAACTATTTTTGTAGTATTTTAGACCTTTTTTGATACAAGTCGGTTTTCCGTCTGTTATCATAAAAATCTGTTTATTAGGATTTTTACGACGACGCAAAAGCCCCATAGCTAACTCCAAACCTGCAACTGTATTGGTATGATAAGGCCCAACTTCTAAATAAGGCAAATCTTTAACTTCAATCTGCCACGCATCATTTCCAAAAACGATAATATCTAGCGTATCTTTTGGATATTTTGTAGTGATAAGTTCGGCAAGAGCCATCGCTACTTTTTTTGCTGGTGTAATTCGGTCTTCTCCGTACAAAATCATCGAATGCGAAATATCAATCATCAAAACGGTTGAAGTTTGGGCTAAATATTCCTTTTCTCTGATGGTAAGGTCATTTTCTGTCATGCGAAACTCTCCAATACCACCATTTATTTGAGCATTTCGGATAGATTCGGTATAAGAAATTTGGTCTAAATCATCTCCAAAACGATACGGACGTTCGTCTGCCGATACATCGCCACTATTTCCATGAAATTTCGTTTTGTGATTTCCTCCTTTCGATTTTTTGAGTTTTCCAAAGATTTCTTCTAAGGCACTTCTTCGAATTGTTTGGTCGCTTTTGGGCATAACTTTTATTTCTCCAGTAGCTGCATTTTCTTCTAAATAGCCTTTTTCCTTCAAATCTTCAAAAAAATCGCCTATTCCGTAGCCTTCTCCTGTGAGATTGTGCTGTCTGTCTAAATCGGTTAGCCAAGACATTGCCTTTCCAACATCTCCTCCTGCCATTGATAAAAGTTGAAGAAAAATATCTAATAATTTATCAAAACCACTATTTTTTTTTGATTTGGGTGGTGTATATTTTCCGAAACGATAACCTTCCATAATTTTATATTTTTATTTTTTATAATTCTTTTACTACTGTTTTTTCTTAAACTGACTATTTATGAATTTAGTTTTAGAATTTTGAAATAACTAGAATTTATTAGCGAGGGATTTATATGATGAATTACAGGATAAATACAAATGAAATAAAAACGACAATCTGACCGAAAGAGTAATTCTATTTTTCTAAAAAAACACAATAAGTGTCAAAAAGACACTATTTAAAAACAAATTTCAATTATTCAAGTTTTAAATTGAATGAAACTAGCCAAAAAGTCAGTTTTAGTAGATTTGTATAGCTTTTGATAAGCATGTAGCATATTCATGTAGCATACGCTTTAGCGTGTGAAAAATGTACAGCACCTTTTAAGGTGCGAAATGTACCGTACTCTTTAGAGTGCGAAAAAACTAGTTCAATCAGAAAAATAACTACTTAAACTTACCGTTGTTGGTGTCCTCGCCAACGACATATTTATAAAAAATATTCAATTATGAACTTTAATAAATTCACAATAAAGGCTCAAGATGTAGTTCAGAAAGCCTCAACGATGGCGACCAGTTCGCAACAACAAATCATTCAGACAGGTCATATTCTCAAAGCTGCTTTAGATTCTGATGAAAATATGACAAAATTTTTAGTCAATAAATTAGAAGTCAATGTAAATCTGTTGACTCAAGTTTTGGACGAGTATATGGTTTCTTATCCAAAATCAAGTGGCGCAGATCCCTATCTTTCAAACGATTCTCATGCTGCCATTCGTGAAGCTGAAAATTATTTAAAAGTTTTCAAAGATGAGTTTATTGCCGTTGAGCATATTTTTTTAGGACT
The DNA here is from genome assembly GCA_036846465.1 of Bernardetia sp. GTDB lineage: Bacteria > Bacteroidota > Bacteroidia > Cytophagales > Bernardetiaceae > Bernardetia. The sequence goes on along the minus strand of DAIUBX010000267.1, from coordinate 1,305 downwards.
TTTGAAAGGAAAAGACAAAACGGCTGACCTTATGCGTGAGGTTGGTTTTAATGAAGATAATTTAATAAAAGCAATCAAAGAACTTCGTGGAGGACGCAAAGTAACAGACCCAAATGCAGAATCAAAATACCGTTCTTTGGAGCGTTATTCGAATAATTTGACAGAACTTGCACGAAAAGGAAAAATAGACCCAGTTATTGGTCGTGATGATGAAATCCGTAGAGTTTTACAGATTCTTTCAAGAAGAACAAAAAATAATCCGATGCTCATCGGCGAACCGGGAGTAGGAAAAACGGCAATTATTGAAGGACTTGCACAGCGTGTAGTTGATGGAGATGTTCCAGAAAATTTGAAGTCGGTTACGATTGCTTCTTTGGATTTGGGAATGCTCGTTGCAGGTGCAAAATATAAGGGAGAGTTCGAAGAGCGTTTGAAATCTGTAATCAAAGAAGTTACTGATTCGAATGGAGAAATCATTTTATTTATTGATGAGATTCATACGCTTATTGGTGCAGGTGCAGGTGGTGATTCGGCAATGGACGCAGCCAATTTATTAAAACCTGCTTTAGCTCGTGGCGAACTTCATGCAATCGGAGCGACTACTTTAAAGGAATATCAAAAATATATTGAGAAAGATAAAGCCTTAGAACGTCGTTTTCAGACTGTTACAGTAGATGAACCGAGCGTTCAAGATGCCATTTCTATTTTGAGAGGAATTAAGGAAAAATACGAATTGCATCATGGCGTTCAGATAAAAGACGATGCTATTATTACGGCAGTTCAACTTTCTCATCGTTATATTCCAGACCGTCAATTACCTGATAAAGCGATTGATTTGATGGATGAAGCTGCTGCAAAATTGAGAATAGAAATGAACTCCATGCCACAAGAATTAGATGAAATTCGTAGAAAAGTAATGCAATTAGAAATTGAAAGAGAAGCAATTAGAAGAGAAGGCGACAAAGAAAAAAATACACTTCTGTCAAGAGAAATTGCAGACCTTCGAAATGCTCAAGATGCACTTATGGGACGTTGGGAATCTGAAAAAAATGCAATTGATGAAATAAGAACAACGAAAGAAAAATTAGAAAGCCTTAGAATACAAGCCGAACAAGCCGAAAGAGCTGGAGATTATGGGAAAGTAGCCGAGATTCGATATGGAAAAATTACGGAAGTAGAACAAAAATTAGCCGAATTACAAGAAAAACACGAGCAAACCGACCAGTCAAAGTCGATGCTCAAAGAAATTGTAACTTCTGAAAATATTGCCGAAGTAGTTTCGAAATGGACAGGTATTCCAGTAAC
>DAIUBX010000266.1:0-5125 GCA_036846465.1 Bernardetia sp. | reverse complement strand
AAAGCATTTGATCTTCTTTGCTTTGCTCTTCTCGGAGTTTGTCAGCCTTTTCAAAACGTTTATTTGCCTTTAATTGATAACCTACTTTCTCCTCCAAAAGTCCCAAATTATTGTGAGCAATAGCATCTTCTGGGTCTAATTCTACAGCTTTTCTATAATCTTGCATTGCCAAAACTGTCATTCCTGCTGCTGCACGAATATAAGCACGACTAGAATAACGATACGGATTATCAGGCTCTAAATCTAGCGCAATATTCATATTTACAAGAGCTTCGGAGAGTTTTCCAACTGTAAAATAAAGCACTCCACGTTCGCTGTACGCATTTGGATTTTCAGCTTTTTGAATAGATAAATTATAGTCTTCTAATGCTTTTTTAAATTCTTGTAGTTTGAAATAGGCATAGCCACGACGAAATAAAACTTCGCCTTCAGAAATAAATTTTAATTCTTCTTTAGTTGGATTTTGTGCAAAAATAGTTAATATTTCGGTTGAAATCTGAACTGCTTTTTCGAAATTTCCTTCTTGAATAGCTATATTTATGTTTTGAATATCCATTTTTAAGAGTGATTTTTTTAGTAATTATTTATTGAATTACAAAATTGTTTTATAAGTTATTTAATTTTATGAAAAAGATATTATTTGTGCTTCTAGTTTTTTGTTTTTACTCTTGTAATTTATCAGAAACAAATAAAAAAGGGATGATTGATAAAGACCAAGGAGTAATTAAGACTGACAATAGTAAAGAACTAATCAATGACCCACGATCACCCAATCCAAGTGGTGAATTAGCTGTTTTGATGCGTGATATGTGGGAGTATGCAGATACATTAAAAACTGCCATTACCAACAAAAATACAAATTCTTTACCTGAATATCGTCCCGTTTTTGATAATCTCTTTACAGCAAATCCAACAGATAAACACACAAAGAGTCCTGCTTTTGATGCTATGGCAAAGATAATGCTTCAAAAATTAGAAAATGTGTATCATAACGCTGTTGAAAATAAAGAACAGAGTGTACAAGTAGAAGGTTTTAATCTTCTTGTAAAAAGTTGTTTGCAATGCCACGAACAGCAATGTCCAGGTCCTGTTTCAAAAATTTCTAAATTGATGATAAAAGAGTAAAAAATACTGTTTTAGTCAAAAATTAAGTGTAATAAATACAGAGCATAACTTTCTAATTATCAGATGATTAAGATGAGGTGTTGAAAATAATTTAGATTTTTTTTGAAATCCCCCTATCTTTTTTAACATTTCTGCGTATAAGAATAAACAAAAAATGTTTAGAGAATCTTTAAATAATTCTATATTTATTATTGCTCGTCTAAATTAAAAATTTCATATCAAGATTGATATAGAGTCATCTTTGTATTTTATTATTTCTCAAAACTATGTGGAAAAGAATCAGCAAAATTTTGCAAGTCAATGAAGAACATACTCGTATAGAGCAAGAAAAAGAAGAAAGAGGCGATGCTAGTCAAATCTTTCAGTTGGCTATTGTGCAAATCGAACAAGCTATTCATAAAAATAGTGTGATTTGGGAAAATGTTAGAAAAAATAAAGAAGAGTTATATCAAAAAATAGAACAGATAAAATATGCCATTCAGCAAGAAGAAACATCTTTGCAGTATGCTTTAAGAAGCAAAAACAAGTCGCTTTCGAGTTCTCATATTCTCCAAAAAGAAAATTTAGAAAAGCAAAAAAGAGAATTCGAAATACTTTATAATACTGTTTTACAGACTTGGCAGCAGATGCAACTTCAAAAACAAAAACTGACTTTGCAGCTTCAAGAACTCAAAACAAAAGAAATTTTACTGACAAATAAACTTCAAAATGCCAAAAATCAGCGTGAATTACAAGTAGTTCTTGATGATTTAGAAATTTCTGATGAAATAGATTTATTTGAAGATAAAGTAAATCAAGCTCAAATTGAAGTGGATTTGGTAGATGGTGTCTTGGATATTGAAAATCAAATTGATGGTTTGGATGCTAATTCTTTGCAAGATATAGACGAAAAAATAAATAAAAAATTTGAAAATTATCAGCAACAAGAACAAGATAAAGTTCAAGAAAAACAGCGAAAAAGAATTGAACAGCTTTTTAGTAGAAATGAAAACAAAACACAACAACAGAAAGCGAACGAAAAAAAACAACTAGAAGAAAAACGAAAAAATCTTTTAGAACAGTTTAAAACAAATCATACAAATCATACAAAAAATATAAATACTAACGATAACAAAAAATTAGAAGACGAAATTAAGGCGCATTTTGAGAAGGAAAATAAAATAACAGAAAATAAAACTGATGTTTTAAATAACTTTTTTTATCAAAGTGATAAATTAGAAGGGAAGACAGAAGATAAATCTACCAACACAGGTAAAAAATCTGTCATTAATGATTTTTTTGGAAATAATAAGGACGAAAAAAAGAAAGAAATATTCACAGAAGAGCCAAAAAAAACAGAAGAGCAACTCAGTAAAGAAGAACAAATGAAAAAGTTTTTTGGTAAATAATTATCCATTCAGTTGAAAAACTGCAATAAGAGAAAAATAGTTACTATGCTTTAACAATGTGCAGACTAAATGTATTTAATCAATTTCACACTTAAAATAACTCAAAAAATGGCAATTTCGCTAAAAAAAGGAGGACGTTTCAACCTCTCTAAAAATGAACCTAGTTTGGAAAAAGTAATGGTCGGATTGGGCTGGAAAATGAAATCAGGCGCAAAATTAGACCTTGATGTTTCTGTATTTATGGTAGGAGCTTCTGGAAAAATCCCTGCCGATGAATATTTTGTTTTTTATAATAACCTCAAATCGCCAGATGGTTCTATTCAGCATACAGGTGACAACCGAACAGGCGATGGTGATGGCGATGACGAAATGGTTTTGGCAAATTTGCCTTTAGTTTCTTCTTCTGTAAACGAACTTATTTTTGTGGCTTCTATTCACGAAGCTTCTACTCGTCGTCATAATTTTGGAATGTTAAAAGATGCTTATATTCGTATTGTTGATGTGAGTTCGGATAGAGAAATTTTACGCTATGATTTGGATGAAGAATTCTCTTCAAATACGGATGTAGAATTTGGAAGATTAGTCAGAGAAAATGGAGAATGGTCGTTCGTAGCCTCTGGAATAGGCGAAAATGGAGGTTTACAGGCTTTCTTAGATAAATACGCTTAAATAAATTTAGAAGTCAGAAGTTAGATTTTAGAATTAATGACAAATTTCTAATTTCATTCTGACTTCTAAATTTTAACTTTATATCATTGCATTTAATTCTAACTTCATACTTCTAAAATCTAAATTTATATATGAGTATTTCATTAAATAAAAAAACAGGAATCAATCTTACAAAAGGAAGTTCTATTTCCTTAGAGAAAGCAGGTAAAACATACGACCGAATTTGTATCGGTGTAAACTGGGGAATGATAAAAACAAAACAACTTTTTGGTTTGCTTTCTAATAACGAAAGCGTAGATTTAGACGGAAGTGTTGCCGTTTTTGATAAAGATGGAAACCGAATTGATTTAATTTATTATTCTTCACTTGTTTCGGAAGATAAAGCCATTGTTCATAGTGGCGACGATCGCCAAGGCGACAGCAAAACAGATGATTTTGATAATGAAATTATCGAAATCGAACTTAACAAAATTGATGTAAGAGCTACTCAACTTATCTTTTTTCTAAATTCATATAAAGGACAAGATTTTGCAGAAATTCCGTATTCTAAGATTCGAATTTTTGAAGGAAACAGAAGAGAAGTAAGAGAAGTTTTGGCTACTTTTAATCTTTCATCTGAACCAAAATTTGCAGGTCATACTTCGATGGTTATGGGGAAAATGGTGCGACATTCTTCTGGAAAATGGGAATTTAAAGCTATTGGAGATGCTATTCGTGCGCCTCACATGAATCAAACATTGGATATTATTGCTAATGAATATTTGTAGAAGAATTATGAATTATGAATTATGAATTATGAATTATTTTTTTTAAATATATTTGTATAATTAATAATTTTAAATAAGCTCTATTGTAATTTATTTATTTGTTTTTTTTATTAGTTTGTAATTCTATTCTCTCTACGTAATTTTTAATTTTTAATTCGTAATTTATTATTAACTATGTCAATCAAACTCACAAAAGGAAGCACACTTAATTTAACAAAAAAAGAACCTAGCTTAGAAAAAATAATGATAGGATTAGGCTGGGATATGAAAACGGCTAACAAGCTAGATTTAGATGTATCTATGTTTATGATTGGAAAAAATGGAAAACTTATTTCGGATGAATATTTAGTTTTTTATAATAACTTGAAATCTCCTGATGGCTCTGCTCAACATTTGGGCGATAACCGAACAGGCGATGGAGATGGAGATGATGAAATGATTTTGGTTAATCTTGCGACTATAAATCCTGAAGTAACAGAGCTTATTTTGGCAGTTACGATTCATGACGCAGAAGTTCGTCGTCATCATTTCGGACTTTTGAAAGATGCTTATATTCGTATTGTAGATGTCAAAACGGATAGACAAATCTTGATTTATGACCTTGATGAAGAGTTTCCTAATGATACAGATGTAGAGTTTGGAAGACTCATAAAGCAAAATAATGAATGGTCTTTTATCGCTTCTGGAGTAGGTGGAAAAGAAGGTTTACAAGGTTACGTAGATAGATATGCTTAAAATAAAGTCAGACCTGCCAAAGCAACGAAGCTAAATATAAATTTTAATAGAACTTTGTCAGCATTTTTCGATAATTCAAAAATGCTGACAATAGTTCAAAAAATAATTCTTACCTTCCATTTTCATCTATCAAAAAAGGAGTTTTTCCATTAGTGATAATTACTTTTGCGTTACCCGATTGTGAAAGTTGTTTGAAGGCTTCTATACTTAAATATTTCAATGTTATTTCGTTGAGTGATTCATTAATAATTTTTTGAGCATCACGAATGGCTTCTGCTTCAATTTTCATTCTTTCAGCTTCTTGTCTTTGACGCTGTAAAACAAACTGCATCGTCTGTGCTTGTTGTTCGGCTTGTAACTTTTCTTCTATGCTCCTTGAAAGATTAACAGGTAAATTAATACTTTTCAAAAGTACAGATTCTACTACAAAACCTCTATCTC
>DAIUBX010000265.1:773-5144 GCA_036846465.1 Bernardetia sp. | reverse complement strand
AACTGAAATATAAAATTTACCTTTGATTTTGTCGTTACTCGATTGTTGTATTTCTTGGTTTTCTTCTACTATATTGCTTTGAGAAAAACTATTAGAAACAATAAAAGAAAAGCATATCAAAAACATTAAGAATGATTTCATAATTTTGTATATTTAATTTTTATTTTAACCAATAATGTACTCCATATCTAGCAGTAGCCTAAAGCACATGAAAATAAATTTTTCATACAAATAAATTTTTCATACAAATAAATTTTTCTCTTTTTAAATAAGGGCTGAGAAATAATTCCCTGTAAATAATAATAATATTATTCACATGCAAATATATTTAATTTAAGTAATTATACATGTTGAAGAAGAGTTAATTAGTTTATTTTAACTTTTTGTTTAAGTATTTGCATTTTTTTTGATATGCTTAAACATTAATTTCTGTTACGAAAAAAGTATATTGTGTAAAAATGCGGCATATTTGTATTTTTTAGATTAAAAAATACTATTTTCTAAAAATGATTATGAAAGAAGAAACCAAAAATACAGAAATATTAAAACCACCAAGAAAAGGTTGGGAAGAAGATTTTAAACGTATGCACGAAAACGGAGATGATGAATTATTGATAGAGGATATTTTTGAAGATGAAAATTTAGAAGAATGGGAATAATTGTTTTGTTTGGTAAGAAATATTTCATAAATTTAAGATATGAAAATTAAAATAGTTACATATCTTTTTTTGTTTGTTTTGACATGTTCTTGTTCTACTCAATCTGAGTATTGCAATGACCGTTTTGAGTATTGTTTGGATTATCCTGCTGTTTTTGAGCCGTTTGGAAGTTCGAAGAGTAACGATGGACAGATTTTTTATATCGATGGTGGAAAAATAGAACTTTTAGTTTGGGGAAGTGTAAACGGTCAAAACCGAACATTACAACAAGAAAAAGAATGTTGATAAATAGATAGTAGGCTTATTCCATGATATACTTTCGATAAATTATAAAATTTCCACCCAAATATTTTTATCACAAACACCTTTTCGAAGTGGCTTGAGTTCATTAAATGTTCCTGTTGTAACTGTTGCGTGTCCTTTTGAATTAGCTTCTGATACTACATCAAAAGCATCTCCAGCAGCTAATTTACAAACCTGTACAAGCGTATTAATGATATACTCTAGCTCATTTTTTTCATCTTTAAAAAGGACAAGTTCACGTTCTAAGGAAGCATCTAATTGTTCTTCTGATTCGGTAATCGTTTCGATTAATGTTTCAGTAAGTTGTTTTCTTTGTGGTATGGCTTTTTGATTGGCGTATATAGTTTGCATAATAATTATTTCTTTGGATTTGTTGATTCGTAAAAGTTTCATCTATAAATAATGTTTGAGATAGAATAAAGTTTAAGCTATTTTTGTAAGATTAGATTTTATATTAACTATTTAGAATTTTTATGCCAAAAGTATCTGTCATGATGCCCGCTTATAATGTAGAAAAATATATTGGAGAAGCGATTGAAAGTATTTTAAATCAAACTTTTCAAGATTATGAGTTGATTATTATAGATGATGGTTCGAAAGATGCCACCTATCAAGTTATGCAAAAATACGCTCAAAAAAGTGATAAAATACGTATTTTTCAGAATGAGAAAAATGAAGGTTTGGTATTTACTAGAAACCGACTTTTAGAATTAGCAGAAGGAGAATATTTAGCAGCTTTGGATAGTGACGATATTTCATTACTTGATAGACTAGAAAAGCAAGTAAATTTTTTAGACAAAAATCCAGATATTGATTTATTAGGTGGTGGCTTAGAGTTTTTTAGAGAAGATTCCGATGAAAAAAGTTATTTGTTATTTCTAACTGACCCCGAACAAATTGCGTGTAAACTTTTATTTCATAATATGTTTACTCAAACGGCTATCATATATCGAAATAAAGTCAAAAAAATGAAATATGACAATCATCCTTTGGCTGAAGACTATGATTTGTGGGTACGGATTTCGTGGCAAGGTAAAGTAACCAATTTAGAAGATATATTGGCTCTTTGTAGATTACATCCAGAAAGCATCTCAGCAAGAAGAGATGATGATATGAAAAAAAATGATAGACTTATTCATATCAAACAACTTCATCGTTTAGGAATCAAACCAACAGAAAAAGAATTGGATATTCATCGTAAAATAGCGCATCAAATTACTACTATTACCGAAGATGAGTTTAAACAAGCTATTAGTTGGATTCAAAAGCTATGGATAGCTAATCAAGAAAATAAAAAATATCCTTTAATTGCTTTTGAAGATGAACTTCGCTCCCGTTTAGTATCTTTCTTTCCTTTTTCTTTTCAATTTGGAGATGTATTTATCAAAGCCTTACAAAACCCACAGATTAAATATTTACTGCCCTTCAAAACTAGATTTAAGTTTTGGTTTCTAGCTAAAAGCAAGGGAAAAGGAGCTTCAGCGTTTTATAAAAATTTATATAAATGGTATAAAAAAATAGTTTAAGCTATTTTTGTGATAAACTCTATATTTGCTTCGTAATTTAAAATTCATAATTGAGTATGATAAGTGTTGTGATGTCTGTTTTTAATGGAGATAAATTTCTCAAAATAGCTATTGAAAGTATTTTGAGCCAGACTTATACAGATTTTGAATTATTAATTATAAATGATGGATCGACAGACGAAAGTGCAGAAATAGTAAAATCCTACCAAGATAAGCGTATTCGTTTTTTAGAAAATGAAAGAAATAAAGGTGTTTTTTATACTTATAATCGTCTTTTTGAAGAAGCAAAAGGAAACTATATTGCCATTTTGGATTGTGATGACTATGCAGAGCCAACACGATTAGAAAAACAAGTTGATTTCTTAGACAAGAATGAAGAATTTGGTTTGGTAGGTTCTTGGGTTACGCTTATTGACGAAGAAAATAGAATAAAGGGAGCTTGGCAATTAGAACATCGTCCAGAACGAATTCCTGCAAAACTGTTATTTTCGAATCAGTTTGTGCAGTCTTCTGTTATGATGCGAAAAGAATTTTTAGATTTGAAGTATAGAGAAGAATATCCTCCAACAGAAGGATATGACCTTTGGGTGCGTATTTCTCAAAAAACAAGAGTTATAAATCTTGCCGAATCACTTGTAAAACATAGATTGTATAATGATAATAGTAGTCAAACAAAAGAAAGCGAATTACAAGAAAATGTATTCAAAATCTATAAATATCAATTGGAGGAACTAGGAATTTATGCCAATCAAGATGAATTAATCATTCATAAAAAAATTGGAAATATGGATGTTGAGCAAAATAATGAATCCTTTTTTGAAAAAGCATGTAACAATAGTAAAGCTGTAAACAAATATTCAGTCAATTTTTTTAGTCGCTTTCATCTTGTAGGTTTCATAACAATTAAAAACAGTAAAAAACCATGTGGGAAAAAAGCTGTAAATTGAAATATTTTGTCGTTTTTCACAGCAGTTTTGAAAAAGCTAAGAATTGGTTAGAACTTTTACATTCTAAAAATCAAGAAATAGAAATTTATAATAAATTGGTTTTTAATGAGCTTTTAGGCGAATTTTGGGCAAAACTTTTATCTAAAAACATTGAAAATGCTGTTTCTAAAAAAGCTTTTTATAGTTCCTCTTTATCTTCTTTTATTAATTCTACCAAAAAAAGTAACCTTACAAAAGCCTTTAAATTGCGTTCTTTTCCATTTAATTCTACAGTAAAGCCTGTTTGGAAGCGTTGGAAAGAATGGCGAAATAGAAAAAAATAAAACTCAAAAATAAATTCAATTATTTTTAGTTCTGTAACTTCTGTTACCAAATTCGCCAAAAGAATACTCTAACTTTGTTATATTAAAATTTGAATTTATCACTCTTCAATTATATACAATTATGTTAGACGCAATTAAAAATTTATTCGGTTCTGGCACTCCAACAGATTACAAAGCTCTTCTAAAAGAAGGCGCAATTATTATTGATGTCCGTTCAAAAGGCGAATATGCAGGAGGACACATTCAAGGTTCTAAGAATATTCCTTTAGATACTTTAGGAAATCAACTTGGACAATTCAAGGATAAAAATCAAGTTATTATTACTTGTTGTGCATCTGGAATGCGCAGTGGAAGTGCAAAAAGCATGTTGGAATCAAAAGGCTATACCAATGTTTATAATGGTGGTGGCTGGTCTAGTTTGAATGGGAAGATTTAGTTTGTTTTTGTAGAGGCTGTCTGAAAAAGGCAGCCTCTCCTTTTTATAGGACATTTGCTCTATTATCCAATTTTCTCCATATAATCTTGCAAATATACCTCATCAATAAGCGTATAAACTAAATTTCCTCTATTTGAAACTTGTAATTCCATTAAACCAGCATCAGAAAGAGAATCC
>DAIUBX010000265.1:0-763 GCA_036846465.1 Bernardetia sp. | reverse complement strand
TGAACTCTCTCCCAAAAGTTTTGGTCATTGCCGGCCTTGCTGGAATCCAAAATTTCTTTTGTTTCATCGACAGGCGTATTAGTTTGTAACGCAACTTGTGTAGGTGTAATTTGTCCATTATGCTGAACTGCCAAGTACAAAATATCTAATTGTTTTTTCTGAAAAAGCTCTTTTTTCTGTTGTTTGTGTAAACGTATACTGTATTATAACCAGCAGCCGTTGCAACTCCTCCAGCACTCAAGACTCCTATAATTAATTCCAAATCTCCTGAACTAATAAGGTCAGAAAATACAGCAAGACCAATAAAGGAAGCAATGCCTCCAGTAATTGCAGAAGCAACTTTGAAAATTTGATTTTTTAAACCCATAACCGTAATTTTTTGATAAAGAATTAAGCAAGTAAAATGTAGCAATTAAGATACGGTTATTTTTTTGGATAAAATATGAAAAACCTCTTTTTTAAACGTTTTTAATGGATTTTCTTCAAATAGTTATCTAAAAAATCCTTGCTGGCAAGTTGATAAACCAATTCTTGTTCTTCTGAAAAACTAGGAATCAATAGCTGCTTTTCTACTAAATGCTCTAAAATTCCTTTTGTTTCTGCTTCTGAAAAAGATATTTTTGATAGAATTTGATTTAATGAAATTGACTTTTCTTTTTCCTCATTTTCTGCAAATAAATGTAGAATTTCTTGCTGTTTTTTGTAAAATCGCTTTCTCACTTTTCTTCTGCTAAATCCTGTAACTACAAACATTGCACAAAAA
>DAIUBX010000264.1:3281-5145 GCA_036846465.1 Bernardetia sp. | reverse complement strand
TCTTCTACTCTATTGTTTGTATAAAATCTGTAGAATCCTCCTGCATGTTTTTCTCTATCAAGCTTTATTACTGCGATTCCGATAGTCAAATTAAGTTTTTTTGCTTCTAGGAAGTTTTTTATTTCACGAGGCAAAGGCATTATTCGTTTACTATCAATATCATATTTAATTTTCTGCCCAAAACAAGCCTGTGAACCAAACAAAAAAAGAAAACAAAAGGATAATGACTGAAAATAAATCTTCATAATTGAAATCAGAGATAAAGTGAATAAATTTTTAACACAATTTTACGAAAATATTTTGATTGTTGAGAAAATTAACTAACTTCATTGACTAACATTAAAATACTGCTTTATTATGAAAAAAATATTATTCTTTTTACTTCTAGTTATTTCAGTTTGTTTTTCCTCCTTTGGTCAAATAGATTCCCTTCAAAATGAATTTTATAAGTTTTCTTTAGACGAACTTACCGAAGCTGAGGAAACCGAAGCTGCTATTAGTGTTGCTTCCAACATTAGTACAGATGAAAACAAACAACCTGCTGCCGTAACCACAATTACTCAAAAACAACTTCAACTTAGTTCGGCTCGTACACTTGCAGAAGCGTTAACGCTTTTTGTTCCTGGTTTTTTTCTTGTTGAAGACCAAGATGATATGATTATGGGTTTTCGTGGACTTGCCCCTGACAACAACTCAAAAGTAATGCTTCTCATCAATGGACATAGTGTAAATACTGAGTTTTTTTGGGGACCTGCTGATGCCATTCTCAATAATACAAATTATGATTATATCGAAAGAGTAGAGGTTATTCGTGGTGCTGGTTCGGTTACACTTGGACAGGGCGCACTTTTGGGAGTTATAAATATTGTAACCAAACAAGGAGAATTTGGAAAAACTGAAGGTCTTGCACGAGCAAATATGACGGCAGGTTTTGGATTGAATGGAGCTTTGAATGGTAGTTTTGATGCTCAACTTCGCTCTGGAGATTTGAAAAGTTATTTTTATATTTCGACAAGTCGTTATCAAGGGCAAGAATTAAGAAATGATGGTTGGGCAGCACAACAAGGAAATCAAGGTTTTGGTGGTGGACAGGTAAAAGATATTGGTCTTCGTCTTCGCAAATCGGAAAGCGTTTTGATGACTGGAAATATTGAGTACAAAAATTTCAAGATTGAAGCCACTTATACTGACCAAATACGTGATTTGTATAATTTTTATAGAGATAGGAATATTTTTAATCAAGTGTTGACAACTATTACAGGTTCGTATAATTTCAACTTGAGCCAACATGCAGTCTTGAAAGCTGAAGTAAATTATGCCCAAGATAATTTTGCACTTTTTTCTGTAATTGGAACGGCAATGGGAGGAACTCGGGAAGACCGTTTGGGAGGAAAATTACTTTTGAATCTCAATGAATTAATTTCAAATAATAAACTAGCTATAGGAGCAGAAGCACGAGTTTTTCAGATGGGAAAAACCAATAATCAAAATAATAATTTTATAGCAAATGTAATTGGAGCTTTCGATCCGACGACAGCAAATCAAGTTTTGACAATGGGTTTCAGAAAAGACATACAAGTATTTAGTCTTTTTGCAGAAGATTATTATAATTTTTCTGATAAATTAGAAGTTTTTGGTGCTTTTCGTTATGACAATCATCCTTTTTGGGGAAGCAATATATCACCTCGTATTGGGGCAATTTATTCTCCAACAGAAAAATTTATTACTCGTTTTTCTTATCAAGCAGGTTTTAGAGGTGCAGTAGGTTTGCATTATACAGGTGGATATAATGGCGATGGATTTTTACGTGCTGATAATTATGGACGTGTAAATGGAGCAAATATTCCTGTTTTTGATGATAATG
>DAIUBX010000264.1:1577-3271 GCA_036846465.1 Bernardetia sp. | reverse complement strand
CAAGCGACACAGAAACAAATATTCCAACCGTAAAACCAGAGAGAATAAACGGAATTGAGGGTTCTTTTACGTATTTACCTTCCAAAAAATTAAAATTCAATGCTGTTGCTTTTTATAATAGTGTAACCAATGTAATTGATGTAGGTGTAATTTATCGTAATCCTGATAATATCGTTTTAGATGAAATTGGAACAGATCAAGCAGGAGATTGGAATGGGTTTTGGTATTTCAAAAATACACCAGGGAGCTTTAATCAAGTGGGTTTGGAAACTTCAATGAATTATTCGCACAACATGTTTAGTTTGATTTTATCGCATTCTTTAGTAAAAGTTTTGGGTGCAACAGATGAACAAAAGCAAATTGCACAAGGAGGAAATAGTATGTATTTGGCAGATGATGGAGAGGAAAGTTTGCATTTTAAAGCCTATCCAGAAAGTGTTTTTCGCACCAATTTTATTGTAACTCCTATTTCAAAACTTTCTTTTGGACTGAATGCGCTTTATTACAGCAAATGGTATTCGCCTATCGGAACGGTGGCAGATGGTGGATTAATCGTAAATTTTTCTTCGCAATGGAATATCACCAAAACAATTCAATGGGGAGTTTCTGTCAAGAATTTACTTAATGAAAAAAATCTTTCGCCTATGAATAGCAATTCAGGAGGAGAAGATATTTCATCAGGCACTCCAGCGTGGGAAACTACAACAGGTTGGACGACTATTCGTTTGAATTTTTAAACACAAATTTAATCAAACTTGATAAATCAAATTACTACGAAAAAAAATGTAGCCATTTGATTTATCAAGAAAATAATTTTCTACCCAATATCCCCAAGCTGAGGACGCATAACAATCTCCTCCACAACTGTCTGATTAGAAAGCGAATAAACAGAAAATATAGATTCTGCAATATCACTTGAAGGCATAAAACGTTCTATTGGCAAACCTGAACCTTCCCAACTAGCTGTATAAGTCGCCCCTGGTAAAACAGAAGTAACTTTCACATTGTGCTGCTTGAGTTCTTCACGCAACACCTTTGTCATGCCATGAAGTGCAAATTTAGAAATACAATAACTTCCACCATTTGGATAAGCTGTAATACTTGCCGTCGAACAAATATTAAATAAATGCCCACTTTTTCGCTCCACCAAAACAGGAACTAACATTCTTGTTAGATGATACGCACTAAAAAGATTTGTATGTATTTGCATTTCAAAGTTACCTCCGTCTTCTTCTAATATTTTTCCTGGTATAAAAACACCTGTATTATTTACCATTACTTCGAAGCCTTTTTTAGTACTATTTTCCTTTTTAGCTTCTTTTTCATTGAGTAAAATAATTTTCTTTGCATATTCTCCAAAAGAAATAATATCTTCTTTTTTTGATAAATCGGCTTGTCTATAATACAAAATAACAGGATTTTCTTTGGTAGAATATTTCTCTTCTAGTTCTTGTTTTAAAGCAAAAAGTTCTTCATTATTTCTTGAACATGTGATTACATCGTGTCCGTTTTGCATAAATTTTTCTAAAATTGCTTTGCCAATTCCTTTTGTTCCACCAGTTACGAGTATCATATAATTGTATTTTGATTTTTTTGAAATAGAGTTTTTAGGATAGATTACCCAAACGATAAATATACCATATATAAAAGAAAGTTGCTAAAAGTAAAAATAGAATTTACGAATAACTTTTTTA
>DAIUBX010000264.1:0-1567 GCA_036846465.1 Bernardetia sp. | reverse complement strand
TGATAATCTAGTTTTTAGTACCTTTGTATTCCAACTAACTGACAGTTTCCAACTGTTAGAAAATAATATTTGTTACAGTATATCTTTGACAATTGGAAACTGTCAGCTACAATATTACAAGAAAATTCATTTATGTTTAATTTATTCCTAAAAGAAATACGCTCTTTTTTTAGTTCTTTGATTGGTTATATTGTACTAATTATTTTTTTGGTCGCAATGGGGCTTTTTGTTTGGGTTTTTCCTCAAACAAGTATTTTAGAATATGGTTTTGCTGATTTATATCCACTTTTTTCAGTTGCTCCTTATGTGTTTCTATTCTTAATTCCTGCCATAACCATGCGCTGTTTTGCAGAAGAAAAACGTGCAGGAACAATGGAATTACTCTTTACTCGCCCTATTTCGGACTGGGAAATTATTTTAGGAAAATATTTTGCTGCTTGGGTTTTAGTTTTGTTTGCGCTTCTTCCTACATTGATTTATTATTATAGCGTTTATGAGCTTGGAAATCCTGTTGGCAATTTGGATAGTGCAGCCTTTGCAGGTTCTTTTATAGGACTTATTTTATTAGGTGCAGTTTTTACATCGATTGGTGTTTTTGCTTCTTCACTTACCGAAAATCAAATTGTTGCTTTTATTATTGCTGTTTTTCTATGTTTCTTTTTGTACGAAGGTTTTACTTCGCTTTCTGGTCTGAATGTTTGGTCAGATACATCGTATTTTATTAGTCAGTTGGGTATAGACTTTCATTATCAATCTCTTAGCAAAGGATTAATAGATTCTCGTAACTTGTTATATTTCTTTTCGTTGATTATCTTAATGCTTGGTTTTACACAGGTGGTTTTGAGTAGTCGAAAATGGTAATCGTAATAAAGTAAGAAGGATGAGGTAAGAAATCAGAAGTGAATGCAATACTTCACACTTTTTATAGCGTATTTCACTTCAGACTTCATATTTTTTACCTCTAACTTCTTATTTTATACTTCTTACTTTATTTCTATGCTCCGTTTTATCGATTACGTATTTTTCCTCACCACTTACAAAAATGCAGGTTCTATCAACCGAGTTGAAGATGTAAGCTATGTAATTCAAGGATATTTAATGGCGATGCAAGACGAAAAATTGAACGAATTTATGTTTGATTTTAGTTCTTTTATGTGTCATAAATTAGGCATTAGAGATAGAATAGAATGGAGTAAAGTAATTCGTTTTAATGCTCATTCTGATGCTCATTCCCTAGAACTGTTTGAAACTTTCTTTAGAGATTATGTAGATAGTATTTAGGAAATTGGAAATAGATACTGGGAAATAGAAAATAAAAATACTTTTAAAAATACTTTTAAAAATTTTTATCAAAAAATAATACTATAATTTTTGTTGCTAAATTGCGTTTCTGCTATTTTAATAGAATAGCTTAGGAATAAGAATTAAATAAACTATACTACTAGACATTTTTTTAATAAGTTCTAAATTCAGCTTCTTAACAGTGTCTTTTTTTATCAATTTGCTTTTTGTCTTGACAATCGTCTGTTATCGAAGATAACAAGACGTTGGCAATGGCAGAAAAACA
>DAIUBX010000263.1:0-5153 GCA_036846465.1 Bernardetia sp. | reverse complement strand
AGGGTTTTCAAAAACCCTAAGGGTCTTAATAAACAAAAACACCAAAATCACTATGTTACATCAAATCAGTGTAGAAAATATAAAGTGTGGAGGTTGTATGAATACCATCAAAACAGCTTTATTAAAAAATGAAAATGTAGCAACAGTCAATATTGACAAAGAAAGCGAAATCATTGCGATAGAAACCAAAACGCCTTCTGAAAGAACTACATTTACTCAATTACTCTCAAAATTAGGTTATCCCGAAAAAGGTCAAAATGACTTTATGCACAAAGCCAAATCGTATGTCAGTTGTGCCATCGGAAAAGTAAATTAGTAAGAAAATTTTACTTCAAGAAAATTAACCAGCTAGAAAAAAACAAAAAATTATAAAAAAAATGATAGACTTCATAACACAGCCATGGTCGTGGTACGTGGCAGGTATTTTGGTAGGCTTAACTGTTCCTACGCTTTTGATAATCGGAAATAAATCATTTGGTATTAGTTCTTCTTTGCGTCATGTTTGTGCGATGTGTATTCCTGCCAAAATTCCCTTTTTTCAGTATGAATGGAAAAAAGAAATATGGAATTTATTTTTTGTAGTAGGAATTTTATTAGGGGGAGCGATTGCAGCCAATTTTTTATCCAACCCAAATGATATTCAGATTGCAGCTAGTTTACAAACCGATTTAGCAGGGTATGGAATTACAGATTATTCAAATCTTGTTCCTTTAGATGTCATGAATTGGGAAAGTTTATTTACATTGAAAGGCTTTTTACTTATGGTAGTGGGAGGTTTTTTAGTAGGTTTTGGAACTCGTTATGCAGGTGGCTGCACCAGTGGACACGCCATTATGGGGCTTTCTACCCTTCAACTTCCTTCTTTAATAGCAACTTGTTGTTTTATGATAGGAGGATTTATTATGGCTAATTTGATATTACCTTTAATTTTAAATTTATAAAAAATGTGTCTATTTATATCTCTTTATAATTTCTACAAAAAATATTTATCATCTACAAAAAATAAAAATAATGAAAACGCAAACTGCACCATTTCAAGAAACAACTCTAGCAAAGACAGTGCGTCAAAAAGATGCTATTTGTGTTAATGAAAGTGAAAAAGAAGAAAAATGGTATCATAATTTAAAATATTTATTTGTTGGTATTGCCTTCGGAATTGTCTTTGTGAAAGCTGAAATAATTAGTTGGTTCAGAATCCAAGAAATGTTTCGCTTAGAATCCTTTCACATGTACGGAGTAATTGGTACGGCTGTTTTGGTAGGAATGATTTCTGTTTTTATCATCAAAAAATTAAATATTAAGACTTTATCAGGCGAAAAAATAGTTTTTCAAGACAAAGTATTCAATAAAGGTCAAATCTATGGAGGTCTTATTTTTGGTTTGGGTTGGGCAATGACAGGCGCATGTCCAAGTCCTTTGTTTGCTCAAATCGGAACCAGGAGCAACAGTTATTTTGGTCACTCTTCTAAGTGCTATTTTTGGCACTTGGACATATGGACTTTTAAGAGAACGTTTGCCTCATTAATTAACCCCAATTCGGGATTTTTACTTAGAGTATTTTTGGTTTTCCCATTATCAACGTCTTTTATTGAAGATAATAGACGTTGATAATAGTGAAAAAAAGCAAAATAGTTAAGAGTGAGTAGTGATTTAATCCCGAGTTCACGTTACTTATTATCAGTCTAATATTGGATAAGGGCCAAAAATTAATAGTATTTATTTTCTATCAAGTAATTCTTGACATAATCTTCTACACCTTCTTCTAAAGTATGGAATTTTTTGGTGTAACCCACATTTTTTAGTTTCTGCATATCAGCTTGTGTGTAATATTGGTACTTATCACGAATATCAGCAGGTGTATCCATAAAATCAATACTAGGAGTTTTGCCTAAAGCATAAAATGTATTTTTTGCCAAGTCTAAAAAAGTACGTGCTGTTCCACTTCCCAAGTTGTAAATAGCTGATTTTGGTTGCTCATTCATCAAAAACAAACACACTTCTATCAAATCTTTTACATAAACAAAATCACGCAGTTGTTCGCCATCTTTAAAATTAGGATTGTGCGAACGGAAAAGGGTCATTTTTTCTGTTTTTAAAATCTGATGATAGGTATGAAAAATAACCGAAGCCATCCGTCCTTTATGAAATTCATTAGGTCCATAGACATTAAAAAATTTTAACCCTGCCCAAAAAGGAGGCGTTTTGTCTTGATCTAATGCCCAAATATCAAACTCTTGTTTTGATTGTCCGTAAGGGTTTAAAGGTTTTAAGAGTGGAATTCTACTTTCATCGTCCTCATAGCCGTATTCTCCTGCTCCATAAGTAGCAGCCGAAGAAGCATAAACCAATGGAATTGAATATTCTACACAAGCATTCCACATTTTTTTACTATAATCAACATTCAGGTGTTCAAAAATACTATAATCAAATTCGGTAGTATCAGTACGTGCGCCAATGTGAAATATAAAATTCACGTCGATATAATTTTTTTTGAGCCAATCAAAAAAAACTTCACGTTCTACACGTTCACCAATTTGCTTTTCTGCTAAATTTTTATTTTTTTCGACAAATGAAAAGTCATCAACGGCAATAATATTACTATAACCAGCCTCTAAAAGACGACTAATTAATGCGCTACCAATAAAACCTGCTGCACCTGTTACTACTATCATATGTAATTTTTGTGATTTTGTATATTAGGACAAATTAAGGCAGAATGATTGTGTATTTGATGATTTGTTCATTAATAAATAATCATTTACGTATTGCTCATTTTTTACTAACTTTGCCTCTAATCTAAATGAAAAAAATAAACGAGAGCCAAAAATAAGGATACTAAACCTAATTTGAAAGCCATACAACAAAGATTTTCATAGATACATCGAATGAGATAGATTTTAAATGTCAAAAATAGAAAATAGGTATTTTGTTTGCTATTTTGATAGTATCATCTTATCTCAACTACTAATCTATCAAAATAGACCATAAATTGGGATAGAATATTCGTGCTTTTTTATAGAATTTTAACGAGCTATTAGTAAAGTACTGATTTTTGATGTATTTTTGAATAAAAAAATAAGCCCTTATTATAAATATCACTTACGTATGCAATTGCTTTTTTACTCATTATTTTTAATTTTTAATTGGATTTTTTTTACCTTACCTACTTCAGATTTTTCCGTAAATACAGAAAATAAGAAGTTAGAAGTTACAGAGAAACCTCAATTCAAACTTACCGAACGCAGTACTCCAAATGGTTGTAAACAGGGTGGGTGCAGCTTTGATAAAGGTTATGTCAGTACTCGCTCTACGGACTGGGTAGTAGTAGCTGTTTATGTACAAAAAAAAGGTGGTTACTGGGAGAAAAAAGAATATACAAGACAAGGAGCTGGTTTTATCGAACTCAAACTTTCTGACTGCAATTATACAGGAAATTATTATGCTTTTGCATGTTTTCAAGAAGATGGGACATGTTCTTTTCCTGATATTTACAAAGTAGAGGAGATGCATAACCAAAAAGATCAAACTCCTAAGTTTAAAGTCTTTAAAGTTGATAAGTTACCTTGTGAAGGTAGTGAAATCGGTGCAAAGGCAGAAAAAGGGTATGTCTATTCTCCAAATGGTGGACAAGTAGAAATTACACTCTTTATGGAGAAAAAAGACGGTTCTTGGAGAAAGAAAATCTATTTATTTTTTGGGACAGGAATGGTAGAGCTTGATATGCAGGGTTGTGACCTAACAGGAAACTATAAAGCAACTATCAGATATGCAGACTAAATAAATTTAGAAGCAAAATCTAGAAGCAAGAAGTCTGATTTTAGAAATAATAAAAAGTCATTTACATCAAACTGTAAATGACTTTTTGCTGTCTTTAATCTAAGATTTACTTTACTCTTAAAAGCATATCGGTAAAATAACCCTTGCAATCCGTATAAGACTCTACAAATTCAAAACCTGCTTCTGCTGCAATTTTTGTCATTTGACTAGCACTATATTTTTTAGAGATTTCAGTATGAATAGTTTCTCCCCATTCAAATTTGATAGTTTTGTTTAGTTTCTTTAAAGCCACTTCCTGTCTTGCAGCACTAACAATATAACTCCTGACTTCGCCTGTTTCGGGAATATAAGTAGAATAAAAATCAAATTTTTCAATATTAAAATTTGCATCCAACTCTCTATTAATTCTCTTCAAAAGATTGAGGTTGAAAGCTTTAGTTATTCCATTGGCATCATCATACGCCACTTTTATGACTTGTGGGTGTTTTTTGAGGTCAAAACCTAATAGCAAATAGTCGTCTTGATTTAAGTTTTGAGCTAATTGTTTTAGAAAATCCAAACTTTGTTCGTTTCCAAAATTTCCAATAGTTGAACCTAAAAAAAGAACAATATTTCTTACCTTTTTATCCTTGGAAGAATTGTTTTTGGTCTTTATTTGGGCTAAAGCATCAAAGTATTCTCCTTCTATACCTTCAAAATTAAGAGATGGAATTGTTTTATTAAATCTTTCTTTAAGTTGGTGCAAGGCTTGGGCAGAAATATCAATAGGAAGATAAGAAAAAGGAGTTGTTTTTTCTACGAAATAAGAAAGCAAAACTTGAGTTTTGAGTCCATCACCTGCTCCCAATTCTACTAGATTAAATGTGCTACTATTTTTTGAAAATTGGTCATATAAATTTTCTTTATATGATTCAAAAATCTCATATTCGCTGCGAGTAAGATAATACTCTGGTAAGTTCATGATAGCTTGAAAGAGTTTACTTCCTTCTTCATCATAAAAATATTTAGAGGATAGTTTTTTTGGAGTAGCTTCTAAGCCTTCCAAAATATCTTTTTCGAAGGTAGAGAGATTATTTGTGGTTTCAGAATGGAGAGGAGAAGAGGTCAAAATTGTAGAAATTGGAAAAAATAAAATAATAGTGCTAATTTTATATTATTCCTAACTTGTTAAACTACTTTTGGTTTTGTTTTTATGTAAAAAATATGAGTTATAAAATTTGACCATTCTTCTAGTTACTGTTGTTTATAAGTGTTTGAATATGTATTTTTGGAATACATATTTTTGAATAAGGTTTGTATTCTTGATTTTCTCCTCTTCATACTGTTTATGAAAAAAACTACTCTCTTATTGGTATCGTGGATTTTGACACTTGTTA
>DAIUBX010000262.1:1645-5194 GCA_036846465.1 Bernardetia sp. | reverse complement strand
TGAAAGAGCGGTGAATTTTGATTCATTTATTTACTAGAAAAATTAAATATTTATTGAACAGTATTTTATTTTCTATTTTTAGTTTCATAACAAATATTACAATGAAAAAAACTAATACCGACATAGAACACATAGCTTCCCACATAAATCTATCTGAAACAGAGAAGAATTTGGTGTGGAGCAAAATTGAGGCAGGTATGACAAAGCAGGTTATTACCATGCAGGACTGACAGCACACGAACGAAACCGAATTCAAGATGATTTTATTGCAGACCGAACGCCTATTATTTGTGCAACGATTGCCTTCGGAATGGGAATTGATAAGCCAAATGTTCGTTGGGTGATGCACTATAATATTCCCAAAAATATTGAAGGATATTACCAAGAAATTGGACGTGCTGGGCGTGATGGCTTAAAAGGCGATACGATGCTCTTTTATAGCTTTAATGACTTAGAAGTTTTGAAAGGTTTTGCAGAACAAAGTGGACAAAAAGAGCTTCAACTTGCCAAACTAGAGCGTATGCAACAGTACGCAGATGCTCAAATTTGTAGAAGAAAAATACTTTTGAGTTATTTTGGAGAAACTTTATTAGAAAACTGTGGAAATTGTGATGTTTGTAACAATCCTCCTAAGCATTTTGACGGAACAATTATCGCACAAAAAGCATTTTCAGCAATGATGCGACTAGATGAAAAAGTAGGTTTTACAATGCTTATCGATGTTTTGCGTGGTTCGCAGCGTCAAGAAATTTTGGAAAAAGGATATGATAAAATAAAAACGTATGGCGCAGGTTCGGATATTTCGGCTAGTATTTGGCAACAGCATTTACTACAGTTTTTGAATATGGGTTTGATAGAAATTGCCTACGACCAAAACAATGCTTTAAAACTAACTGATGCAGCAAAAGCCATTTTGTTTCAAAAAAAGAAAGTAGATTTAGTTCAATTCGAATATAAATCTAAGAAAGAACAAGCACAACAAGCAGAACGACCAAAAAGCAAAAAAGCACAGCTTTATGAAGGACTTTTTGAAGAGTTGCGTCAGCTTAGAAAACAGATTGCAGACTCAAAAGGAATTGCGCCTTATATGGTTTTTGGAGATGCAACGCTTAAAGATATGGTCGAAAAAGCTCCTACACATTTGTTTCAGATGCGACAAGTTTCAGGTGTAGGCGATGTAAAATTGAGAGAATTTGGGCAGATTTTCTTAGATACAATTGTAAATTATGTCCAAACAAAAGGAAATACACGAGTTGATGTACATTTAGAAAAATACAAAGAAGAAAAATCATCTATTAGTTCGGCTCAAGTAACTTGGGAATTATACAAAAATGAAAATAAATCACTACAACAAATAGCAGAAGAGCGAAACCTAACAGAAGGAACTGTTTTAGGGCATTTGTATCAAGCTAGTCAAGAAGGATTTGAAGTCGATTGGTTAGAATTTGTAACTTTAGAAGAAATCGAAATCATTGAAAATGCCATCAAAACAGTAAAAAAACGTCTTCCAAAAGATGAAACTTTCCGAATGAAGTTTGTTTTTGACTATTTAGAAGAGAAAATGAGTTATGTTAAATTGCGTGCTGCTGTGGCTTATAAAAAGAAACAGGAGGTTTAGATTTAGGGTTCTATAATTACTTCAATAAATTATTCAAAATGTTATAAAATCAATCTATAAAAAAAATACCCTCCTTTATTGGATTAACTTTACTTATTGTAATTATAGGTTTTACCGTTTTTATAAATGTTCCTAAACAAAAAAAAGAGAAAGAATATAAATCTTTTACTCAAGATGAATTAGAAGATTTTTGGAAATTAGAGAGTGTAGAAACAAATACAGGTAGAGTAATTGAAAAAGAACGAAGATACTCTATGCATGTTCGAAAAATGGGTTTACTTGGTACATTACGTTTTAAAACAAATATTCGTGAAAATGAAAAAGAACCTTTATTATTTGAAAAATTTAAAATCGAATGTTGTGTAGATAACAAGAAAGATTCTATTTTAATAAAAAAAATAGGTAGCTTAATTTTAAAATATCAAATTAGTTATGTTGCTTCTCGTTCTGATGACGGAGATTTTACGGCTATACATTTAAAAGATGGAAGGAAAATTTTTCTAATAAAAGAAAATGCTCGTGTAATGGATAATTATCATAAAGAATTGATTGAAAAAGCTAGTTTTATAAATGACAGTACGAAGGTAATTTTACCTCTAGCTATAAAGGAAATATATGATAAACATCATGAAGTTATTGATGGAATAGAAAGAAAGAAAAGCTAAATTTATTCAAAATGCCACAAAATCAAACTACAAATAAAATCTCTTCAATTAATTAATTGTATTTTTAATTTCTAACTGATTACTGGTAACTATTTACTAGTAACTGTCCTTTACCTTCTAGTATTCGGATCATACGCATCACGCAAACCATTTCCTAAAAGATTAAAAGCAAGAACAAGAACACTAATACAAAGACTTGGAAAGACAATCAAGTGCCAACTATTACTTGTTCCGATAACAGAATAACCTTCCGAAACCATCATTCCCCACGAAGGTGTAGGGGGTTGAACGCCCAAACCCAAAAAACTCAAACCAGCTTCTATCAAAATAGCTGCTGCAAAATTGGAAGTCGTAACCACGACAATTTCACCCAACATATTAGGCAAAATATGTCTAAAAATAATCCTCCAATGGCTCATTCCGAAAGCATGTGTTGCTTCAATAAAAGGTTTTCTTTTAATTGTCATAATTTTTCCTCTTACAATACGAGCAATTTCTACCCACATTGTCAGACCAACAGCAACAAAAGCCACCCAAATCCCTTTACTTTGAAGTACAATAGTAATTGCAATTACAAGCATAATACTAGGAATAGACCAAACGACAGTCATAAACCAATGAATAACACTATCTATCCAACCTCCAAAATAGCCAGAAATCGCACCCAAACTCACACCCAAAACAAGTGAAATCAAGACAGCAATCGCACCAATCATAAGAGAAATTCGTGTTCCGTACATCAGACGGCTCAAAATATCCCTCCCAGAACGGTCAGTTCCGAGCCAATAAGTACGAGTTTCTATATTTTCTTTTTGAAATTCTTCGGCAAGTTCGAATAAAGTAGTGGTTCGTATTCTTTTTTGAATATCGACATAACGAACTGTATCTCCACTAATTTGATAATTATAATGGAGAGAATCATCTGTAAGCAACCCAGAAGCTCCTGCATAAACAGGTTTGGTCGCATAAATCAGTGAATACGATAGTTCTTTTTGCTTTTTACCATAAATTTTGTAAAATACTGTATCGCCTACAATATGGAAAGTATCTATTGGTGTAATAGTATATTCCGTTTCTTGACCATCATAAATACTTTCAAAAAAACCTGTGTGGGTTGTTGAAATTCGCTTTCTAAACTTCAATATTTTTGTTTCAAAAATAGGTAGTTCTTTGCTTATTTGTACTGCTCCATCATTTGCATTTGGTGTTTTGTCAGGCATAATGGTATGTCCTGCAATAGCCACAAAAATAGCAAACAAAATCACA
>DAIUBX010000262.1:0-1635 GCA_036846465.1 Bernardetia sp. | reverse complement strand
GGCAGGTTTGTGCTTCAATAAGCGTTTGCGTATCTGTGAAGAAGGCGATATATGCTCAAATTCTGATGCCATTTATAAAGGAAAACACAGTCTAGTGATTAATGGATAATGGATAGTAATTATTTTTTGATTGTCAATTACTAAATCATTGCAAGAAGTAGTCTTTAAGCGACTAATTTACTAAGAAAGATACATAAAAACTATTCTTATTTTAAAATAACGATTTCTATGTATCAGATTTTGAAATTTGATAAATCAAATGGCGACGTTAAAGAGCATTGAAATGGATTATTCTGTATTTCTACCTTTCCATTGATACCCTTTTTTTTGAGCAACAATTCCAAAAAAAACAGCATAAAAACTATACAAAATCCACCAAAAAGGCAATGTAAAAATAGCTTTTAATTGTCTTAAAAAAGACAAGACAGAGACTAAAAATAAAAATTCTATACTCATTTTAATAAAAAAAGTAAGATATAAATATTTTTTTAATTCTGCTTTTTCTAAGTAAAAATTAATAGAAAATAGCTCAAAACTAATAAAAATAAACATCAATAAAGTAAAAATTTGCACCAAAAACACAAAAATACTAATTACTGCATGACTTATTTTTTTGTGTTGATTCCATTTACTCGCCCAGCGTTTGCGCTGATTATAAAATTGTTTCCATGTTTGAGTAGCTTCCGTTTCGACGATTGCTTTCTCTGATTTTAAGAAAAATATATGTTTGGGATAAAATTTATGAAATTTATGTAATAAAAACTCATCATCTCCAGACGAAATTTGATAACCGTTATTATTTTTAGAAGATTTTTTTACTTTGTTTTTCAGATTTGATTGATTTTCATAACTATTATTTTCTATTTCTTCATACCCCCCTAACTCTTCAAATACTTTTTTGAAATAAGCCATATTTGCACCATTGCAAGTAAAAGGAAAAGCTAAATTGAGAGCAGCACCTCCACAACCAATTAATGTAGCAAATTCGGAGGCCTGTAAAGCTGCAAAGAAATCTCTTTTATGATTCAGACGAACTGCACCAGCAACGAAAAATGCTTTTTGATTTGTTTTTTCTTTAGAATAAATAAAATCAACAAAAGTAGAAAGCCACGTTTTCAAAACTCTACAATCTCCGTCTGTTGTGATAATGTACTCAAACTTTGCCTTCGAAACACCTAGTGTAATTGCTCGTTTTTTGTGTGCAGAATCAGCAGCAGGAACTGAAATAAGTTGTAAAGAATAGGGCATTTTTGGAATTAATTCTTTTACAATCTGTGCTGTATCATCATCAGAATTATCATCTAAAACTAAAACTTCAAAACTTTTTTTATCCAAATCTTGCAAAGCCAAATCATTTAATAAAGCAGCAATATTTTGAGCTTCATTTCGAACAGGAATCAGAACTGAAAAACAGATTTTGTTTTGATTTGAATAATTCTGATTATTTTCTTTGCCATTTTTGGTGTCCTTATCTTCGCCGTTGTCGGTATCCCCACCGACGACATTATTAAAAACACCTTCTTTGTGCCAACCGTAAATAACGAAAAGCAAAACGAAAATATAAATCCAAAAAATGAGTAAGGTAAAGTAAAGCAGAAGATTTTTAGATTAAAACTGAGTAATTAAAATTTAATT
>DAIUBX010000261.1:0-5207 GCA_036846465.1 Bernardetia sp. | reverse complement strand
GAACAAATCACAATTCCATTAAAAGATAATCTAACACCACAAAAAAACGCAGAACTTTTTTATAGAAAAGGAAAAAATCAAAAATTAGAAATCGATAATTTGTATCAAAATTTAGATAAAAAAGAAGAACAGTTACGACTTTTTGAAAGTCAGTTGGAAGAGATAAATAATTTTGAATCGCTCAAAGAAATGCGAAAATTTTTGAAGGAAAATAAAATTAAGGTTACTAATCTACAAGAAAACGAACCTGACGAATTACCTTTTAAAGTTTTTGAATACCAAGATTTTCAGATTTTGGTAGGAAAAAATTCTAAAAACAACGATTTACTCACTCAAAAATATGCTTACAAAGAAGATTTATGGCTTCATGCTCGTGGCGTTGCAGGTTCGCATGTCGTGATAAAATACCGAGCAGGAAAACCATTTCCAAAATCTGTCATCGAAAAAGCTGCCCAACTTGCAGCCTATTATTCCAAACGAAAAACGGATTCACTTTGCCCTGTCATCGTAACACCTAAAAAATATGTCAGAAAACCAAAAGGTGCAGCACTTGGGGCAGTTGTGGTGGAAAGAGAAGATGTTGTGATGGTTGAGCCGAAGGGGTTTGATAGTTAGGGAGTGGGGAATGGAGATTGGGGAATGACTGTTTTTAGGTAAAAAAACTATCCTATCATTCAAAAATATCAGCCACATTCATCTCAAAATCTAGCAATACTTTTGACTGAATAATTCCTTCTTCTTTTGCCTCCGAAAAAACATGGTATTTTCCTTCTTTATTCAATACTTCTACACGTACTTGTTTTTTCTTGGGAAAAATCTGCCAAAACTCTATAACTCTGTTTTTTTGATAAAGTTCTCTTTTTGCTTCTCTCATTTTTGAACTCTCCATTGGCAACCAAATTTCTATAACTAAATTGGGTGCGCCTTCAATACTTGCTTCTCCTAAAATTTTGCGATTAGCTTTCGTAACAAACAAAATATCAGGCTGTACTACATTATTTTGGTCAAGTTGCACATCTAAAGGAGCAAGCAAGAGTTGTCCTAAATTATCGTCTTTAATAAAACGATGAAATTTTAGGAGTACATTTCCTAAAATACTTTGATGTTCTAGAGTAGGACTTGGATAAACAAAAAGTCTATTATTTATAATTTCTACTTTTACCAAAAGGTCTTCAGGAAAATGATTACACAACTCTTCGTAATTCCACTTATAGTCAGCAGGAAACTGGTCTGCAATTTCTTTTATATCTTCGTACAAATATTGAATCCCATTCTTTGGTTTCGGAATTTTATTTTTCATAATTTATTATTTTCTACTCAACATTAGTTTGTATTCCTTTTTCTTGAACTATTAGTCTGTAAAATAAGCGTTTTCATACTATATATTTTTTGTAGTTTTGGTAAGCTAAGATACAAAAAATAGCCGTAGAATTACTTTTTGTATCTTCAATAATTAACCTAAAAAGAATTATACTATCAAAAAAAATGCACCCACTAATCCAAAAAGCCATAAATCAATTAAATTCAAATAATTACAGAGGATATTTTGAAGAAATGGATATGATTATTCCTTCTTCTATGAGTACAAATTACCAAGAACTCAAAGGATTTTTTGTGGCAGGAATAAAAAATGAGGAGTTTAAAGAAGCCTTACAACTTTTTGCTTTAGAAGTAGATGGAAAGCTATATAAAGGCTAATAAAAAACTGTCAAGACACTTTAAAGTGTCAGACAGTTAGTATTTTTTTGAACATAAATAGTTTTGATTTTTAAATTGTCTGACACTTTGAAGTGTCTGACAATTAGCAAAAATATCAAGCCGTTGTTTCTTCCAAATATTCCTCTCCATTTTTGACAGGAATCAAATTCTGGGTTTCTTCTTCTGTAAAAAGCCTAGATTTTACCATAAAACGATAGCCCAACGGAATTTCTAACGAAAAACTAGAACCTCTTCCTTCTGTAATATCGATGGTAAGATGCGTATGTTTCCAATAATCAAACTGGTCTTGGTTCATAAAAAAATCACAGCCATGAATTGTGCCTACCCAAACATCATTTGAACCGACTTTAAACTCTCCTTTTGCAAAGCACATGGGTTGCGAACCGTCGCAACAACCTCCACTTTGATGAAACATAAGTTCTCCATTTTCTTCTCTAAGTTTGTCGATAATTTCTTTGGCTGAATCTGTTGCAATAACTCTTTGTGTATTTTTCATAATCATTTTATTTTAATTGGTTATATTTTAATACGAAAACTAAAGTTTTCGGTACATTTTTCTCACGCTAAAGCGTAAGCTACATTTTATAGCAAAACCCTAAGAGCCTTTGAAGAATCTTAGGGTTTACTATTAGTTGGTTGAAAGTTTTATTTAGAATCTTAAAAGAATCCTAATGCTTTTTTGTCATACGAAATAAGCATGTTTTTGTTTTGGCGATAATGACTCAACATCATTTTGTGATTTTCTCTACCAAAACCAGACTTTTTGTAACCTCCAAACGGTGCATGAGCAGGATAATTATGGTAGCAATTTACCCAAACACGACCAGCTTGTATAGCACGAGGCACAGTATAAAGTTCGTGAGCATCTCTTGTCCAAACCCCTGCACCTAATCCATAAAGCGTATCATTTGCAATTTCGATGGCTTCTTCAGTCGTTTTGAAAGTTGTTACACAAAGAACAGGACCAAAAATTTCTTCTTGGAAAACTCTCATTTTATTGTGTCCTTTCAAAAGAGTAGGTTGAATATAATAACCGTCTTTTAGTCCATCGACATATTTGGCTGCGCCACCTGTCAAAACTTCTGCGCCTTCTTCTTTTCCAATTTCTAAATACGATAAGATTTTTTCATATTGGTCTTTTGAAGCCTGTGCGCCCATCATTGTCGAATCATCTAATGGATGTCCCATTTTGATTTTCTCAACTCTTTCGATAACTCTTGCAATAAATTTATCATAAATATCTTCATGTACAAGCAATCTTGAAGGACACGTACAAATTTCGCCTTGGTTAAGTGCAAACATTACAGCACCTTCCAAACACTTATCAAAGAAATCATCGTCGGCATCCATTACGCTAGGGAAAAATACATTTGGCGATTTTCCACCCAATTCCATTGTTACAGGAATTATATTTTCAGAAGCGTATTGCATAATCAAACGTCCTGTTGTGGTTTCTCCTGTAAAAGAAACTTTTGCAACTCGTGGCGAACTTGCCAATGGCTTCCCAGCTTCTACACCAAAACCAGAAACAATGTTAACAACACCTTTAGGTAAGACATCTTTAATCAAATCCATCAAAATCAAAATTCCAACAGGCGTTTGTTCGGCAGGTTTCATCACGACACAACAACCAGCAGCCAAAGCAGGTGCAAGTTTCCAAGTCGCCATTAAAAGAGGGAAATTCCAAGGAATAATCTGACCCACCACACCTAATGGCTCATCAATATTCATTGAAACTGTGTTTTGGTCTAGCTCTGCAACACTTCCCTCTTCAGCACGAATCACACCAGCAAAATAACGGAAATGGTCAATACAAAGTGGTAAATCGGCAGCTTTTGTTTCTCTGACAGCTTTTCCATTATCTACCGTTTCAATAATTGCTAAATATTCTAAATTTTTCTCCATAATATCAGCTATTTTCAAAAGAATGTTACTTCTTTGAGTAGCCGAAGTTTTAGACCAAGTTTTGAAGGCTTCATGAGCTGCATCAAGAGCCAAATCTACATCTTCTTTTGTTGAACGAGCGACTTTTGTAATCACTTCCCCATTTACAGGCGAAATATCATCAAAATATTGTCCTTTGATAGGAGAAGTCCATTCTCCATTTATAAAATTATCGTAACGTTCCTTAAATTTTGGGAATGCTAACTTATCAGTTGATTGTGTTGTCGTTTCCATAGTAAAAAATGTTTGTTTGTGTGTAAAAATTATATTTTCTAAAAAATTTCTTATTTTGCTTTACAAATCTAAAACATAAACAATCATCTGAGTTTTAGTATTCTATCAAAACTTTATAGTATCCTATCAATTATTCTTACAAAGAAAATTTGCCAAAAATTGATTATCTTGTTACAAGAAAGAAATACTGACCAAAACACACAAATAATTTATCTTATCAATTATGGAAACTACCTTAAAGTCATCTTTATTTATTCCAAAAAAACAAGCTCTTACTTCATACAATAACCTTCAAACACTTGTGGAAAACCGTTCTAGTTTTAATCTTCCCAACTTTGAACTCAATCTTTTCGAAACGCACCAAAAAAGCGAAAAAGTTAGTCTAACTTTTGATACTTTGACAGTAACAGCGATGATTCGAGGCAAAAAAATAATGCAGTCTTTTGATAAAAAAAATGTAGTTTATGATTATTTACCTGGTGAAAGTGTTATTGTTCCTGCTAATGAAGAAATGATAATTGATTTTCCAGAAGCAACTCAAAATAATCCTACTCAATGTTTGGCGATTGCGATTGATAATGAAAAAATAAAATCGACGTTAGAAACGCTCAATAATCAGTTTCCAAAATTAGAAACACCACAAAATAAAAGTGGAAATTGGACACTAGAAAATCCAGATTATCATTTGAAAAATAATGCAGAAATAAAAAATGTAATTGATAGAATTACGCATATTTCGATAGGAAAAAGTGAAGTAAAAAATATGTTGGCTGACCTTGCTTTACAAGAACTTTTAATCCGAATTATGCAAACACAAGCACGTAATTTGATTTTTGAAGAATATAAAAAATATAGTTCTCAAAATCGTTTTGCTTATGTAATAGAATATGTAGAGAATAATTTGGAGGAACAAATAACAGTAGAAAAACTAAGTAAACTAGCATGTATGAGTGAATCCAATTTTTATAAAGCCTTCAAACGAGAATTTGGAATTACGCCTGTGGAATATATTTTGGAACAGCGAATTAGTCTTGCCAAAAAATTATTAACCAATATGAAATTGAGCATAACTGATGTTTGTTATAAAGCTGGTTTTAATAGTTTGAGTTATTTTAGTGTTTTATTTAAAAAATATGCAGACCAATCGCCTAGCGAATTTAGAAAATCTATTTTTGGGGAGTAATCTATAAAAACAGGGTTAAAACCCTGTTCAATTAAAAAAACCTGCTTTGAATTATAAATTGGACAGGGTTTTAACCCTATTGATTACCCACATGTCTAAAACAGATTTTAGATTGTCCAAAATAGTT
>DAIUBX010000260.1:0-5223 GCA_036846465.1 Bernardetia sp. | reverse complement strand
CAATTTGCATTTATTGATGGTTTCCTTTTACCGTCCTACCCAAAAACGTTTCAAAATATTGATGGAAGGTGGAGCTTTTCCTTCTGACCAATATGCCGTCGAATCTCAAGTCAAGTTTCACGGATTTTCGCCACACGATTCCATTGTTGAACTTATACCAAGAGTAGGAGAAGAAACATTAAGAACAGATGATATAACAAAGAAGATAGAAGAATTAGGCGATGAATTAGCTTTAGTCATGTTTGGTGGCGTAAATTATTACACAGGACAATTTTTTGACTTAGAAAAAATAACTCAAGCAGCCCATAAAGTCGGTGCAACAGCAGGATTTGATTTGGCTCACGCAGCAGGAAATGTTCCTTTGAAACTTAATGAATGGAAGGTAGATTTTGCGACGTGGTGTAGTTATAAATATCTAAATTCGGGTGCTGGTGGAACTTCTGGAGTTTTTATAAATGAAAAATATGCTGATGATGATTCACTTCCACGTTTTGCAGGTTGGTGGGGACACGATGAAAAATCTCGTTTTCAGATGAAAAAAGGATTTATTCCGATGCGTGGCGCAGAAGGTTGGCAGCTTAGTAATGCACAAATTTTGCCGATGGCAGCACACAAAGCTTCTTTAGATATTTTTGAGGAAGCAGGTTTTGAAAATCTAAGACAAAAAAGCGAGAAACTAACAGCTTATATGGAATTTTTGATAGAAAGTTTTAATCAAGAACAATCAAAAATTAAAATCAAGATTATTACACCAAAAAATGCAGCCGAAAGAGGTTGTCAATTATCCTTAGTTTTTGATAAAGAAGGCAAAAAGTATCACGAAATATTGACACAAAAAGGAATTATTTCAGATTGGAGAGAGCCAGATGTTATCCGAATTGCGCCAATTCCTTTGTATAATTCTTTTATGGATTGTTATCGTTTTTATGCTATTTTGAAGGAAATTTAGACGAGAAGGAATAATAAATGGTAAATTATAAGTTGTAAATTCAAATTTAATCAATTCATTTTTTTATTATCAAACAAAACCCATAAAATCAATTGATTTTATGGGTTTTTAGTAATTTCAAAAATCTATTTTATTTATATAGTATCTACCATTACTTTATAACTAGGGTCTTCCATTACATTTACATCAATGATAGCTGCTGCATTGTTGAGCAAATTTCTACAATCAGGACTTAAATGTTGTAAATGAACTTTTTTTCCTACTTTGTGATACCGTTCTGTTATTTTATTGACTGCTTCAATCGCAGACATATCAACAATTCTACTTTCTGCAAAATCAATAATAATTTCATTTGGGTCGCCCAACACATCAAATTTTTCTCCAAAAGCAGTAGAAGAACCAAAAAATAAAGGTCCATAAATTTCGTAATGTTTTATGCCTTTTTCGTCGATGTGTTTTCTTGCACGAATACGTTTTGCGTTGTCCCAAGCAAAAACCAAAGCAGCTATAATAACACCTATAATAACAGCTAAAGCCAAATTATGTAAGAATACAGTTACTAATGTTACAGTTACCATCACAAAAATATCTGATTTTGGCATTCTACGAAACGTTCTAAGACTTGCCCACTCAAACGTACCAATAGCCACCATAATCATTAGTCCTGTAAGAGCAGCCATCGGAACTTGTTCTATCAAACTTGAACCAAACATCACAAAAACCAAAAGCATAACCGAAGCCACAATTCCTGATAATCTTGCTCTTGCACCATTTGAAACGTTAATCAGACTTTGTCCAATCATTGCACAACCTCCCATTCCTGAAAATAAACCAGATAAAATATTGGCTGCACCTTGTGCAATCGCTTCTTTATTTCCTCTGCCTCGTGTTTCCGTAATTTCATCTACAATATTGAGTGTCAATAAACTTTCAATCAATCCTACACCTGCCACAATAGCTGCATAAGGAAAAATAATCACTAAAGTATCTATACTAAAAGGGATAGAAGGAATATGAAACGGAGGAAAACCACCTTTGATAGAAGCAATATCGCCTACTGTTTTGGTATCAATTTGAAAAAAGAATACAATTCCAAAAATAGTTAAAATAGAAACCAACGAAGCAGGAACAACTTTTGTCAGTTTTGGTAATCCCCAAATGATGAGCATTGTCAATAAAACCAAACCTAAAAAGATAAAGAGAGTAGTACCTGTAAGCCAACTTCCAGAATCGTCTTTAAATTGTGCTAATTGCGACATAAAAATAATAATTGCCAAACCATTGACAAAACCAAAAATAACTGGGTGAGGAACTAAACGAATCAGTTTTCCTAATCGTAAAAAACCTGCTGCCATTTGAATAAGACCAGCCAAAATAACGGTAGCAAAGACGTATTCAACGCCATGAGATTTTGCTAAAGTTACAATAACAACAGCAATCGCACCCGTAGCACCTGATATCATTCCAGGGCGACCACCTAAAATAGAAGTAACCAAACCCATCATAAAGGCAGCGTACAAACCCACCAAAGGAGAAAGTCCAGCAATCAAAGCAAAAGCAACGGCTTCAGGAACAAGAGCAAGCGCAACCGTTACGCCTGACAAAACTTCGGTTTTGTAATCTACTTTTTGGGAAAAGTCGAATAAATTAAAATATTTTTTCATAAAATAAAAGGAATCAATACAGTTAAGTATTAATTTACAAGATTAGTAAAGAATTATAAATAATATATATAGTGAAATACAGTGTTTGTGTAGAATAATTAAAATAAAAGCACAAGGAAATACACTCCTTATAAAAAAATAAGGTTGGAGTGGAATAGACCAAGAAAAATAACTTAGGAATAAAGAATCAAAGAAAATAAACCAAGAAATACAAGCGAAATTAGTTGAGTTATCAAACTATCACTACGTATTTTGATTTTTCGGTACGCTAAGGTGGCGTAAGAGGAAGGTGGTGATATGTGGTATAGATGTCTTTCATTTTGAAGATACAAAGGTACTGTTTTTAATTTTACTATCCTAATTCAGTACATAAAAAGCAAATTTTGTGGCAGTCCCCTCGTATGCTGAATCCCCTAATTAGGCTCATTTTTTCATAACGTTGGATTTGGAAGTCCAACGTTATGAAAAAAACTTTTGTAATTATTTCTTAGCCATTCTAAAAAAACGATCTTTCGTAAAACGATATTGATAACCTCCAACAGTAATCATTTTTCCTTCTATCATATCACTCAAATCTGTAATTTCTTCTTCTATGGTATGGACAGAACCTTTTGTGCGATAAGCAATATCTAAATATTGTTCATTGACAAAACGATGCGTTCCACACAAAATAATTCTGACAGGAACTCCTATTTTCCCAATCATAATCATATCTCTAGCATAGCTCATATTATCAGCTACCAAAACAAGCTCATCATATCCATCTGTATATTTTAGAGCATACAATAGTGCTTCAAGGTCATTTTCTTGTGAATCACCTCCATTTCCTGCTTTTCTTGCTTGGTCTATCAACCGTTCTAATTCATTGATTGTACAGGCTTTGCATTCATAAATCCCTCCTGTTTTTCCAATTTCTTTTCTTGCAGAAGACATTCCATTTCCATCATTAAAAAGATAAAATTCCATCGTCGAATCTTGTGCATAATTCAGACTGTACCAATATTTTACCTGTTCGATATATGGTAACATACTTGAAGTTACATCTAAAACAACCAGTTTCTTTTTCCATTCTTTTTTTTCATTCAAGATTTTGGTAACAACGGTATCACGCCCCCAACTGTATTGATTTCGCTTCAAAACTTCTCTCAATTCTTTTGCTTCTTCTGCTTCTATTTCAGCTTCTGTTTTGGCAGCAAGTGCTTTTCGTTCTTCTTCTTTTTTCTGATATTCTTCTATTTGTTTTTGTATTTGAATTGACTCTAAAGAATCTTGTAATTGTTGAGCTTGTTTTAATTTTTCCACTTCAATTTCGTATTCTTTTTGGGCTTTTTGGGCTGCTTCTTGTTCTTTTTTGATTCGTTCTTGGCGTAATTCTTCATTTTTTTTGTCTAAGGCTGCCATTTCTGCTTCTAATTTTTTCCATTCTTCTTCCCGTTCTTTGTCGGCTTGTTCGATTTCTTTTCGCCTTGCTTCTATTTGTTCCGAACTTGGATAGAGAATTTCTAAAGGCAAAACATATATTCCTTCATCGCTACTTACTTCTTGTTCCATAAAATCTTGGAAATATTTTATTCCAATCGAATAGGTATCTCCAATCGGAATTTTAATCTGTGTTTTTCCATTTTCATCTGTTGATAAAGTCGTATATTCTTTGCCTGTTGTTTTGCTTGTGATTGTAAAAATTTCATTTGCAACAGGTTTTTCAGCCAAATCTAAATAAACCAAACTAAAAACGGCACTATCCAAAGAGGGTTGTAACTTTCCAATTTTCATTCCTTCGTACTGAATATATCTATCTACTTTCGAAAAATACTTTTCTTCGACTTCTATTTTATCATAATTTTGATTTCCATTAATCGAAATAGAATAAGTATCGCCAGTAGGAACTAGAAAAACGGCTGCTCCTTCTGCATTGGTAGAATCTGTATTACTTTTATCAATAGAATTATAAACTGAATTCTCTTTATTGCTTGTTAGTGTAATTTTTGCCTTTTGGGGTTCTTTTTCATTATTAATTGGCAAAATACGAATAAGAGCTTTTTCTGGAGTGGGTTGAATTTGGTCTGCTTTATCAGTCGGAAAGGCAAAAGCAAGGTTATAAAACTGATTTTCCACGTCAGAAACAGGGATTTGATACGCCAAAACAGAAATAGAAGAATAGACTAAATAGGTATCATTGTTTGGAAGTAAAATTTCATTTTGATTGTTAGCTTTACTTATCTCATCTTCTATGCAAAACGTCTTTTTTGTATTCTTTCCGTAAAAGCAGATTTTCGTTTGTAAAGGTTTGTTTTGAGCATCAAACACCGAAAAGCGAACCAATGCGCTATCTATTTTTGGAGAAAGAGAATAAGAAGAGTTTTGAGAAAAGCCCTTTTGAATAGATAAAAATATAGCAGCAACAAGAATTAGGAAAAATACAACAGATTGAAATTTCATTTTTAGGATTTTTAAATATTAAATGGTTGTTTGACAATTTTTGCACCTAGCCTTTATTAAAAATTATCTTGTATTTTAAACGGGT
This sequence comes from Bernardetia sp., assembly GCA_036846465.1. Classification (GTDB taxonomy): domain Bacteria; phylum Bacteroidota; class Bacteroidia; order Cytophagales; family Bernardetiaceae; genus Bernardetia. The sequence continues at coordinate 86 of DAIUBX010000260.1, read as the reverse complement.
CTGTACTGCAAATATGACCAGTTTAAAATAGGTGTTTAAAGCTCAGAAAAGGCTTATTTTGTCTAAGTCAGACCTTCGGTACAGAC
>DAIUBX010000259.1:0-5228 GCA_036846465.1 Bernardetia sp. | reverse complement strand
GTAGCGAGAACAGGACTCGAACCTGTGACCTCCGGGTTATGAGCCCGACGAGCTACCAACTGCTCTATCTCGCGCCGTTATTGGTACAACCAAGATTTACTTACCGTGAATGTTTGACAAAGGTACGAAAATATTTTTAATCTGCAAGTATTTATCTAAATAAAACTCAATTATTTTTATAAAAAATGTAAATTATATGAATTTATTGATTTAATCGCCCTTTTTTTGAGTAAAAAACAATAATTATACTGAATTATTCTATAAAAAAAGCGAACTTTGTACCTATGAAAGAACTCGACTTAGATGCCATTCTGAATGCTGGCAAAGAATCTGAAAATCATCAAGCTGGTTTTGTAGCCTTGGTTGGAAAACCAAATAGTGGCAAATCTACGCTTATGAATACTGTTTTGGGAGAAAAATTAGCCATCGTAACTCCAAAAGCACAAACTACTCGCCATAGAATTATGGGGATTTTGAATAGTGAAGACTATCAAATTGTATTTTCAGATACACCAGGGATTATTTCTCCAAAATATGAGCTGCATGAAAAAATGATGCGTTTTGTAGAAAAATCATTGGAAGATGCAGACGTAATTTTGCTTGTAACTTCACTTGATGAGAGTCATGACGAAGAAAATGCTATCGAAAAACTTAGAAAAGCATTGGATAAAAAGAAAATTCCTCTTGTTATTCTATTAAATAAGACTGATTTAGTTGATCAAGAAGTCATTGATGAAAAAATTGCTCGTTGGAAAGAAGTCTTGAATCCACAAGAAATATTGCCTATTTCAGCTTTAATGGGTTTTAATGTAGATGAAGTATTAAATCTTATCTTAAAATATCTTCCAAAACATCCAGCTTATTATGACAAAGATATGCTCACAGACCGTCCAGAGCGTTTTTTTGCAGGAGAAATTATCAGAGAAAAAATATTTTTGCATTATGACCAAGAAATTCCGTATTCTACCGAAGTAGGAATTTTAGAATTTAAAGACACAAAGAAAATTCTTCGTATCAATGCCGAAATTCACGTCGAAAGAAAATCTCAAAAAGGAATTTTGATAGGCAAAGATGGAAGCGCACTCAAAATAATCGGACAAGAAGCACGACTAGACATGGAAGCCTTCTTTGGTAAAAAAGTATTCTTAGAACTCTACGTCAGAGTAAGTGAAAACTGGCGTAAAAAAACTGATAAATTGGGTTGGTTTGGCTATAAATAAATTTAGAAGTCAGATTTTAGAAATTAGAAGTAATAAAAATACAATTCTAAATTTCTATTTCAAATCCTTATTTTGTTTTACTATTTTTATTTGATTTCTAATCTAAAATTTTAATTTCATTACCTAATTCCCAATATCTATTTCCCAATACCCAAATAACATGAAAAATTCTAATTTCCGTATTCCAACAACACACTCTGACGAAAATCTTAAAGTAGAAATTACAGGTTCATTGGCTTCGGTTGAAGAAAGTGAGCGTCAATTATCTAAATTTGTTATTGATAAAAAAAACTATTTTGTACTTACCCAAAGTGATGTTGATAAGTTAGAAGATGGTACTTTTGGTGTAAAAGGCTATGCTGTTTGGGTTTTTGAAAATGAAGCGAAAGAAGAAAACTATGTAGGCAAAATGATAAATATAGGACAAAAAGAAGCAGAGATGGAAGCGAAAGAAGAGCATCAAAAATACGTTTTTATTATATTAGATGTAATTAGAGAATCGGTAAGAAAATAATTGTTACTAAATGCGTAAAACTAGCTTCAATTTCTTATTTATTTTTTTAGGTTTATATGTCCTATCAGCCTGTCAGTCTGATACGAAACAGTTTGTCGAAACTTTACCTCCTTTGCCTGATTCGGTTACTACGACTGTTTCTAATCAAGTTCAGTTTCTCAATGAGCAAATTGAGAAAAGTGAAAAAACAGAGAATACAGAAAATACAGCTCATTATTATTACAAACGAGCTTCTTTGTATTTGTTATCTGGAAAAGAAAATATTGCTTTAGATGATATTGAAAAAGCAATTTCTTTGGATAGCACAAAAAGTAAATATTATTTTGCTCTAGCACAGGCTCACGAACAAAGAAATGAACCTCAAAAAGTTCTTGAAGCTGCTCAAAAGGCGATTGATTTAGATTTTACAGATTTAGAATTGTATCGTTTGTATGCTTATTCTGCCTTTAATCAAAAAAAGTGGTCAGAATCTTTGAAGGCTTTTGAAGAAATTGCAAACCGAACAGGAGAGAAAATCGAAACATTATATTATCAAGGAATGATTTGGAATCAGAAAAATGATACGACAAAGGCAATTTCATTTTTGAGGCAAGCCATCCAAAAAGATAGTATGTATATTCCTGCCTATACTGAAATTATCAAAATCTACAACCAGTCAAAGCTTCCAAAAAATGCTTGGAAAGAAGCCCAAATTGCTTTTCGAAAAATATACTCCAAGCCTTCAAAAACTAAACTAAGCAGGGCTGACAATAAAATCCGTTCTCAACTTTCGCTTGAATATGGAAATACTTGGCTGAATTTGAATAAACGAGATAGTTCCATTGTATGGTATAGAAAGGCGATTCGCCAAGATTCTACTTTAGATGAAGCAGCTTTACAAGTTGGAATTTATATGTTTGAAAAGAAATATTATCCTCAAGCAGAATATTATTTTAAAAAAGTAATTCAGCAAAAACCTTCTCAAAAAACAGCTAATTATTTACTAGGGTTTTTGTATGAATACAAACTCTTCGCACCACAAGACAAATTAAAACGCTTTCAAATTGCTGAAAATTATTTCAAAACAGCTTATAAAAAAGACAGTTTGAATATCGATTATAGAGAATCTTTAGTCAGAATAGAAAGAAAAATAGAGCGAGAAAAATACAAACTTACTCCAGAATATGCCGAGCAAATGAGAAGAATTAGACTAAAAGAACAACAAAGACAAGATTCTATTGGAAGGCTTATTTTGTCAAACCCTATTTTTTAAGATTTGAATTTGTTTTTTTGTAATAAACCATCAATAAAATGTACTCATTGGTCAAAGAATTTTTTATTTTCTAACTAATCATTTTTATTATGCAAGTAGCTATTCGTTATGGTTTGATTTTGGGTGTTGTAAATTGTTTATTAGCCGTTTTTGGTTATATGATGGGAGTAGAATTTACAATGAGTTATTATAGTATTATTTCAGGTGTTGTTTCTGTTGGAGCAATTATTTTTGCTTGTAATCGTATTAAGGCAGAGAATAAAGGAATTATAAAATATTTTGATGCTGTCAAAATGGTTTTTGTTGCTTTAATGCTAAGTTATGTAATTGGTTCTTCTTATAATTTTATATTTAATAATTTTATTGCGCCAGAATATGCTCAAGAAATAACTAAAGTTTCATTAGAAAAAGCAACAGACTTCATGGAAAGTATGGGAATGCCTGAAAGTGAAATAGATAAAGCCATGGACAAGGCTCGTCAAGATGCAGAGGAAGCTCTTGAAAAACCATTATTTCCATTTCTTCAAGGTATTATGATAGGGGCAGTTGTTCTTTTCATAATTGCTTTGATTGCATCTATTTTTGTACAAAGAAAACCTGTAGCAGGAGAATTTCTGTATGATGATGAAATAGTAGATGATAGTGATTCGAATAAGGAAAGCTGGTAATTAAAAAAATATCATTCTGATAAAATCACAAAAAATCCATAGAGCAATGTTGTTCTATGGATTTTTTTATTCTCAACTATCAATTCAAAAACTCATTATAAGAATTGAATACGTCATCAAAAATATCTTCTAGTACTTTTCTTTGTCTTTGAATACTCAAAATACAGACAGCTGTGTGAGCCAATGTAAAAAGAGCTATTAAAACAGCATACAGCACATTAATTTTATAAAAACTAAAATACAAAGTCAGACAGAAACCTAAAATCCCCCAAAACCAAATCAGTATTCTAGTAAATTTGAATGTTTTGTAGTTAATTTGAATGAAACAACCTTTTGAAGTTGCTTCGATTGTCCCCTCTGCAATACTCAAAAAATTATTGGGTTCTAAGACTGTTCTTGAAAGGCGAAACGTATTTTTTTCTAGTTTCCCTGTAAAACGATAGCGTTCGTAATCTTTTTTTCGCTTTGGTTTTTCACCGTATGGTTTGGTAAGGTGTTTTAAATGAATAAGCAAACGATTCTTGTCAAAGGGCAAAACATAGGTTCGTTGATTGAGATTCCAGTAAGAAGTATGAGAATGAAAATTGTATAATTTTTTCATTTCGTTTGTAGTTGACTTTAGCTCTAAGTTTATTTAGAAGCTAAATAATAGGTCATAAAAATTACTTGCTCATTAATTATCAATCTTTCTGTTTTAGTATATTGTTTTTAACTAACTAACTAACTTTACTTACTTGCAATTCTTCAAACTCTCCCATTTTAGAGAATTTCTCTATACGTTGTTGTTTTAATGTCTTACTATCCAACTTTGAAAGTTCTTCTATCATTTCCAAAACAGCCTTTTTTACAATATTCATTGTTTCTTCTTGATGACGATGCGCTCCACCTAGAGGTTCTTCAATGATTCTATCAATAAGACCAAATTTGTACATGTCCGAAGAAGTCAAGCGTAACGCACTGGCAGCTTGTTCTTTATAATCCCAACTACGCCACAAAATAGACGAACAAGATTCAGGAGAAATAACCGAATACCACGTATTTTCAAGCATACAAACTCTATCTCCAATCGCAATACCGAGCGCACCACCCGAAGCACCTTCACCAATTATAATACAAATTACAGGAACATCTAACAAAAACATTTCCTTTAGATTTCTTGCAATCGCTTCACCTTGCCCTCGCTCTTCAGCTTCTATACCGGGATAAGCACCAGGGGTATCTATCAAAGTCAAGATTGGTATTCCGAATTTATTAGCAAGTTGCATCAAGCGCAATGCCTTACGATAGCCTTCTGGATTTGCCATTCCAAAGTTACGATATTGTCTTTGTTTCGTATTTCGTCCTTTTTGTTGTCCAATTATCATAACAGATTGTCCATCAATTTGAGCAATTCCTCCAATCATAGCTTTATCATCTCCAAAGCCTCTATCTCCATGTAACTCTACAAAATCATCTGTCAAATAAGTGATATAATCAAGTGTATAAGGACGGTCTGGATGACGAGAAAGTTGTACACGTTGCCAACGAGTTAGGTTTTTGAAAGTTTCCTTTTTTAAGTGATGAATACGATCTTC
>DAIUBX010000258.1:0-5253 GCA_036846465.1 Bernardetia sp. | reverse complement strand
AACTGACAAATCCATTCGTTCTACAAAATCAAAAATATCTTTGTATCCTCCCTTTTTTTGTCTTTCTGTAATGATATGCGAAACTGCCGTTTCTCCTGCCCCTTTTATGGCTGCAAGTCCAAAACGAATCTGTCCTTTTTCATTTACACCAAAACGTTCACTACTTTCATTGACATCAGGCCCCAAAACAGGAACGCCAATACGCTGTGCTTCATCAATAAAAAATGTGATTTTATCAATACTGCTCATGTTGTTAGTCATAACGGCTGCCATATATTCGGCTGGATAATGTGCCTTCAAGTAACCCGTTTGGAACGCTACCACCGAATACGCTGCCGAGTGAGAACGGTTAAAACCGTATGCAGCAAATTTTTCCATTACCTCAAAAACCTCTTCGGCTTTTTTCTTGTCAATGCCATGCGTTTTCTTTGCACCTTCTACAAAAATAGATTTTTGCATCGCCATTTCTTCGGCTTTTTTCTTACCCATTGCACGACGCAAAATATCTGCACCACCGAGCGAATAACCACCCATTATTTGTGCAGCTTGCATAATCTGCTCTTGATAAATCATGATACCAAAAGTTGGTTCAAGAATAGGTTTCAAGAGTTCATGAGGATATTCGACGACTTCTCTTCCATGTTTTCGGTCAATATAAGAGGGAATAAAATCCATCGGACCAGGACGATACAAGGCGTTCATGGCAATCAAATCTTCAATATTTGTAGGTTTTAATTCCTTCAAATATTTACGCATTCCGTCCGACTCAAACTGAAATGTTCCGACCGTATCAGCACGTTGATAGAGTTCATACGCCTTTACGTCGTCAATCGGAATCTCGTCTGGGTCAATTCTAATTCCATGATTTTTTTCGATTAAATCAATGGCATCTTTTATAATTGTTAAAGTTTTTAGACCCAAAAAGTCCATTTTTAGCATTCCTGCATCTTCAACTACTTTTCCATCAAACTGCGTAATAAAAAAGTCAGAATCTTTTGAAGTACAAACAGGAATATATTCAGTAATATCATCAGGCGCAATGATTACACCTGCTGCATGCGTTCCTGTATTACGGACAGAACCTTCCAAAACCTTCGCATTTTGCAAAACTTTTCCTTGCAAATTGTTGGCTTTATAAATTTGGCGTAATTCTTCTACTTCCTCAAAGGCTTTATCTAGCGTCGTCCCCGGTTTTTCTGGAACAAGTTTGGCAATTTTATTTGATTCATCTAAAGGCAATTCCATCACACGAGCAACGTCTTTAATAGACATTTTTGCTGCCATTGTACCATATGTTACAATTTGTGCTACTTGATTACGACCATATTTTTTGATTACATAATCGATGACAGACTGCCTTCCTACGTCGTCAAAATCCACGTCAATATCTGGCATGGATACACGTTCAGGATTTAAGAAACGCTCAAAAAGAAGGTTGTAAAGAATAGGGTCAATGTTAGTGATTCCGATGCAATAAGCGACTACTGAACCTGCTGCCGAATTATGAACCAAAAATGAAGAAGTCAAATAATTATGCTCTTCTTCTACCTCAAAATCATAAACTAGAGTTTCATTTGGGACAGTTTCTATACTTCTTATTTTGAGTAAAAAACCATCTTGTTTTTCATTTTTAATCGGTTCATAAATATAATTTGCCTTTGCTTGTGTTTTTCCAATTCGTTTGTCTTGTGGAATAGTTACATAATAAGCCGTTTGTGTATTTTTAAACGCTTCTCTTTTTTCTATTCGATTATCAACTCCTAAAGAAGCAGGAATATTAATTCGCCAACAAAGAAAACGAACTTGGTCAGCCAATTTTCTTGAAACGGTTGTAAATCTAAATTTCCCTTCTCCTTCATGTCCATCTGCTGCACAATATCCCTCTAAAAATGAAGCTACATTTTCTTCTGATGCAGAAAGAACAAAATTAGGAACATACTTACTCGTTGCATTAAACTCATACTCATCGTATAATTTTTTAAAGAGTAGATAAATCGGTTTGCTATTTACTGCAAGTTGTATCAGTTTTCTAGTTTTTGAATGATTTTCGCTTACTTCACAACCAATCTCTTCAAATTTATTTTTTACAAAATTTAGACTTTCTTTTTCGTCTTGATGAAAAGCAAAACCAATCATAGGACGTTCATCTTTTCGGAAATATCCATCTCCTGTAAAAATTCCGAATATTTTATACCAATCTTTATCTAAGACTATTTTTCGCTCTTGTGTTTTTGTGCGTTGAATTGTGTTGCAAAGCGTGTTTTGAACATCATGATAAATTGTTTCTTCATCAAAACGCAAATCCTTTAGAGTAGAATTTTCACTCAAATCAGCTAAATCAAATTCTTTTATTTCCTTAATTTCAACTTTAGGTTTTGGAACAAAAAGCCAATCGTCTTCTGAAATTTCTTGTGCTTGTTTCCATTCCAAATTTCCTATTGGACGTGGTTCTGACCTTTTCTTTTTTGTACTTTCTGCCCAGTTTTTATAATTCTTTGGAAAAAGCTGTTTTTCTGTCAGAATTTTATGGTCTTTAGTCAGTGTAATTCCTTCTGTTTCTCCGTAATAGGTTTTTATCTTTAGTAATTCTTCTTTGTTATTGGTTGGATAAACGAATGTATTTTTTACTTTTCTGATTGTTCCACTTTCTGTAATTACTTTATCTCCAATCTGAATATCACAAATATTTTTTGTTGTTCCGTCATGCAAAACCACCTTTGCATCGGCTGTCAAACAACCACGTCCCGGCCCCACGGCAACACCCATTCTACGAGCTTCATTAATGAAATCTTGAACAATCAAAAAGTAACCGGGAAATCCCATGTCCTTCATGATTTTGAGTTCTAAATCTATACGTTCTCTGATGGCAGGTGTAATTTCTTTATAGCGTTTTTCTGCACCGATATAAGCCAAATGAGCCAAATAGGCATCTTCATCTGGAAATTCTGCTGGAATTTCATATTTTGGTAATAAAATATCACGTTTTAGTTTTATGACTTCCGTTTTATTGACAATTTCCATTGTCGTTTCAATGGATTCTGGAAGGTCTGCAAAAAGTTGGTTCATTTCTTCGGCAGACTTAAAATAAAATTCGTGATTCGGAAAACCAAAACGATACCCACGACCACGACCCACAGGCGTACTTTTCGGAATGCCGTCTTTTACACACAAAAGCGTGTCATGAGCGTCTGCATCTTCTTTTTTGAGATAAAAACAGTCGTTGGAAGCAAAATATTTAACGTCGTATTTGTCAGCCCACCCTAACAAAATTTCATTTACTCGCTCTTCTTCTTCTAATCCATGACGCTGTAATTGAATATAAAAATCATCTCTAAATTCTTCTAACCACCATTGAAAAGCCTCTTCGGCTTGCAGCTCTCCGACATTCAAAATAAGTTGAGGAATTTCGGCTTCTAATCCACCCGTTGTGGCAATAATATTTTCTTTATATTTTACAATAAGCTCTCTATCAATACGTGGAACACCTGCATAATAGCCATCTACATACCCAAAAGAACACATTTTGGCAAGATTGTGATACCCTGCTTGATTTTTGGCTAAGAAAACTTGTCTAGTTCTACGGTCTAGATTGTCTTTTGTAAATTTATGTTTGTGTCTGTCTTCTGTCAAATGTAGCTCTGCACCAATAATTACTTTTATACCTAATTTTTCGCCTTCTCCAACAGCATAAAAAGCACCATGCATATTTCCAATATCGGTAATAGCAACGGCTGGCATTCCCATTTCGTGGGCTTTACTAACCAGTTTTTTTACATTTGCCGTACTCTGTAAAATTGAAAATTGAGAATGAGTATGAAGATGCACAAAAGGCAAAATTTCATCTAATTTTCTGTCTTTACTTAATCTATCACTAGCCTTACTTTTCTTTTGAACTTGCTCAAAATTAGCTGCATCAAGTTCTGGAGCTTGATAAACGACCATTTCAGGCGTAATTCCTTCGACTGTCGGAACTACTTTATTTTGTAAAAGTCCGAAAAAACACTTTGCCGTCGCATCAACATCATACGCAGCATCATGAGCATCGGCAAAAGGAACTCCGAAAAGTTTGGTGTGAAGTTCAGTAAGTGTAGGCCATTTGAAACGTCCACCTCGTCCACCTTGAATCGCTACAAAATCCACCGAAGTAAGTTTAGTACAAAGCGTTTCTTTTTCCATAAAACCACGTTCAATACTGGTTCTATGAAATTCTGCCCCCATAATACTGACATCAAATTCTACATTGTGTCCAATAAGAATATCAGCTTTTTGATAATCATCAGCAAAGGCATTCAAGACTTCCGAAAGTGGTTTTCCTTCTTGTTCTGCTCTTTTGGTAGAAATTCCATGCACTTTTTCGGCATTAAAAGGAATGGTAAATCCATCAGGATAAACAATATGATTTTGAGCAGAAAGTAAATTTCCTGTTTTGTCGTGCAACTGCCAAGCAATCTGAACCAAACGAGGCCAGTTGTCAGAATCAGTAATAGGAGCATTAAAATCTTTTGGAAGTCCTGTGGTTTCGGTGTCGAATATTAAATACATATATTTTTATCGTATGTAGGTCGCTTGTGGGGACACGAGCAACGGTAGAGTTTTTTCTTGTTTCGTTTTACGAATTTACGAAAAAATGCTTATTTTTTGAGCAAAACTAGATTTAAAAAAATCAAAGTTCTATTTCCATTTGTGTGTTACATAAGAAGAATATTTTTCTAAATTTAAAGTTAATTTCTCTATTGCATTTCAAATTATTTCTTTCCATTTCAAAATATTTCTTGAAATAAAAAGAAACAAAACCTTATATTGATTTACAAAGTATAATAGAAAAAATGTTACTTACCATTCAAAAAAAACAAATCTTTATGAGAGCTACTAAAGGTGTTTTTCTTGTTTTTGGATTACTACCGTGCGTTTATAAATCAAAAAAAATAATTTAACTACACAATAATTATGAAAAAAATAGCTTTATTCTTTATTGTATTTTGTTTGTTTGGTTTTTCTTATACTCCCAATCCTACAGAAACCCAAAATTTCTCTTCACTAAAAGCTGTTTTGGTTATTGGTTCTTTTGAAGATTACGAAGGAGATAAGTCTGAATCGATTACTGAAATGGATGCTTTAGCCAAGTTTATGCAAAGTAAGGGTATTCAAATCAAGAAATTTTACAATAAAAATTCGGATTGGGAGGCTATTAAAAAAGCTGCACAATATGCCAATTTCTTTGTGTATCATGGGCATGGTTCTACTTTAGGAGAA
>DAIUBX010000257.1:2135-5263 GCA_036846465.1 Bernardetia sp. | reverse complement strand
GTATTTATTTTACCTTAGCAATCGTCAGTTATCGAAGATAACAGGACGTTGATAAGGGTAAAATAAATGATAGCTTGACGGACATGGTGAGGACACGAGCAATGGTAAAATAGAAAATATATAAGGCAAAATATACCGTTGCTTGTGTCCTCACGAGCGACCTACAAACATTTAAAAATGCTTCCAGAAATAGAAATTGATTATCTCACAGAAGACGCAGACGAAAAAGAGCTTTGTCGTTGTTATTGGCTTTTGAATACAGAAGAACAAGAACTTTTTGATGCAAAAGAAAAATTCCGTTATACACTTGCCGAACTTTCCTTGAATTTCCGTTTGAAACCTCGTCAAATTCATGATAAAGTAGCTCGTTTTAGTCGTGCGTACATCAAAAAATCAAAGTGTGATTTGTGTGGAATGCCTACTCATTTTCTGAATCGTAGGAATGATTATTATGCAAATAGAAAAGTCTATGAATATCAACCGTGGGAAAATCCTGTGCCGTACTTGTGTGAAAACTGTAAAGATGCCTTAGAAAAAAGACAATCACAGAAAGCAAAAGCTAAAAATCCGTTACAGTTTTCTGGAAAAATAAAATCCATTTTTCCCACTTCACAACATTTGCAGTTTTTTAAGCAGCTTCGAAGAGAAGAACATTTTGTTTATCCACAGATTGTAATTTCTGTTTTTTTGGAAGATAATAACCTTGAAATGCTAGAAGGAATTGAAAACGTAGAAAATGAAATTATCAACTTTTTAATTTGTGATGGACAAGGAAACCCCAAAAAAGCAATCGATTTTGTAGTTGTTAATCCAACTAGGGAACTTACAGAAAATCAAAAAGAACTATTTTATCAAAAAGAAAATCTATTTGAAAAAATTGGACTAGAATATAAAATTGAGTTTTCGTAGAAATTTATTTTCACAAAATATAACATTCGTTCAAAAAAATAATTTCGGATATTGCAGGGTAGCTCAAAATCTACACATAAAATCAAAATTGCTCTCATTTTCTCTGTTCTTGGTGTCTTTACCAATAATTAAAAACATAAAAATTATGCAACTCAAAAAATTACCTAGTTTTGCCTTTGTGCTTTTCTTGTTTTCTTGTTTCTTTATTTCTCTAAAAGGGTATTCTCAAACACCTTTACCAGCCGAAAAACAAAGTGAGCCAATTGTCTTAAAAAATGCTACTCTTCATATTGGAGATGCCAAAACGATTATTGAAAATGGCTCTGTTCGTTTTGAGAATGGAAAAATTACTGCTTTAGGAGAAGCTGCCAGTGTTTCAGAAGAAGGCGCAAAGGTTGTTGATTTGTCTGGAAAGCATATTTATCCTTCGCTTATTTTGGCTAATAATACACTTGGTCTGACAGAAATTGATGCCGTTCGTCCGTCAGTAGATATTGCAGAAGTGGGCGATTTGAATCCTAATATTAGAGCTATTAGTGCCTATAATGCAGAATCTGATGTTACGATGACAGTTCGTACAAATGGTGTTTTGATTGCACAGGCTACTCCTCGTGGTTCTTTGGTGGCAGGTCTTTCTTCTATTGTCAATCTTGATGCGTGGAACTGGGAAGATGCGTCTCTCAAAATGGATGATGGTTTGCACGTTTATATGCCTGCTTATATGCAACAAGGTGGCTGGTGGGCAGAACCAGGTGAGCCTAAAAAAGCAAAAGAAGAAGAACGTAACACAGAAGTAGATAAAATAAAATCTCTTTTGAGTGAGGCAAAAGCCTACAATCAAATTGAAAATCCTGCTACAAAAAATCTAAAATTAGCTTCTGTAAAAGGTCTTTTTGATGGAACAATGCGTCTTTATTTACACGCAGAATGGGCAAAAGATATTATTGAAGGTGTTAGTTTTGCAAAAGAAATGGGTGTGCAGAAAGTTGTCATTGTAGGTGGTTATGACTCTTGGCAAGTAGCTGAATTTTTGAAGAAAAATCAAGTTCCTGTTATTGTTGGACGTATAACAGAACTTCCTCAACGTACTGATGATGATATTGATGCACCTTTCAAATTACCTTATTTATTGCAAAAAGCAGGTGTAGAATATTGCTTGAATTATGCAGGAGGAATGGAAACAATGGGAGCAAGAAACCTTCCTTTTTCAGCAGGAATGACAGTAGCTTTTGGGCTTACAAAAGAACAAGCATTGGCTGCTATCACAAGTAAAGTAGCTTTTATTTTAGGAATTGAGGAGCGTGTCGGAACATTAGAAGTAGGAAAAGATGCAAGTATTGTAGTTTCAGAAGGCGATATTTTGGATATGACAACCAATAAAGTAATTCACGCCTTTATTGAAGGAAGAGAAATTGATTTAGATAACAAACAAAAAATTCTTTACAAAAAATATAAAACTCGTATTGAGAATGTGAAGGAGTAATCCGTAGCGTACTTTTCAGAGTGCGAGAAACGTACCTTAGACTTTAGTCTAAACAAAAAAGACAATGTAAAATAAACATTGTCTTTTTTTGTGTCTCAAAACTTCAAATCAAAATGCTGTTTGGGTTGTTCTTTCCTCAAAAAAATCAATCCTAATTGAAATAAATCTATCGAAACAGTTATTTTTTCGTGTTTTATTATTTCTTTCCAAGCCTTTTCCATTCCTTCCGACCAATGAATATCATCCAAAATGATAACTGTATCATTATGACATTTTTCTAAAATTTGATTGAAATAACTTATAGTGGGTTCGTAACGATGATTAGCATCTAAAAATATAAAGTCTAGTTTAGGAAAGGAGGGAAGGTTTTTTGTAAGTGTTTTGTCGATATTTCCTACTATGATTTCGATATTTTCTTGTTCTAATTCTTCAAAATTCTCTTTTGCCTTTTCGGCTATTTGTGGACAACCTTCAAAAGTAATAATTTGAGTTTTTGAGCTATCAGCAGCTAAAGCCATAAAAAGAGTAGAAACTCCTAAAGAAGTTCCGAGTTCTAAAATTGTTTTGGGTTTGAAATAATCTACTAACCTAAATAATAATTGTGCTTTTTTCTTGGTAGTAGCAGAATTACGAGCAATATCTGAAATACTGCGTTTGTTGGTAGAATTTTTAGCAGTAGCAATTTTTGAACCAGCACCAAAATCGGTAATTTCTAACTGTGTACGGTCAGAAATGA
>DAIUBX010000257.1:0-2125 GCA_036846465.1 Bernardetia sp. | reverse complement strand
GACGAAGGTTTTCCAATTCTGAAAAGGCGTAGTACTCTTTCTTACCTTGTATAGCTAATGTATATAATTCATACACAAAAGGAGAATGAACAGCGTGTTGATTTCCTGCCTTTAGATAGAAGTATAAATAGTTGAGTGCATAGAGTAGCATAGAATTTTAAAAAAATAGACAGAAAAAATAAACAGAAAGCAAGAAAAAACTCCAATACAGCTAGTTTATTGGAGTTTCAATTAAAAATAAATTTGAAATAGCAATCTAAGAAAGGTTTATCAGAAATCTAAGAAAAAATAAGCTGAAACTCATTCTTTAATCATAATTACACACTAAATTAATTTGCTTATTTCAATTCTCTTGAATTAGTTTACATGAATATTGACAGGAATATTTCCTCTAGTTGCCTTAGAATATGGACAAACTTGGTGTGCAGCCTCTGTCAATGCTTGTACATCTGCAATTTCCATATCTGAAATATGTACAAAAATATCAACGGCAAGACTAAAGCCTTCGCCTTCCTTTCCAATGGTAGCGTGTACAGTTACTTCAGGTGAAGAGGCTAATTTAATTTTTTTAGCTGCAGCTACTGCACCCAATGCACCACCAAAACAAGCTGCATAACCTGCTGCAAATAACTGTTCTGGATTGGTATGTTTGCCTGTTTCGTCGCCACCCATTCCTTTTGGTAGGCGTACATCAAGGTCAATTACTCCGTCAGAAGACTTTACATGTCCACTTCTTCCACTTACGCCCATTACTTTTGCCGTGTAGAGAGGGGTAAAATTTGTTTCTTTTTCCATAGATAGGTTAAATTTTTTAATAGGTTGTTATAAAAATATAAGAGTAAACGGTAGTAAATTTTGTATATGCAAAGTGCATAAAAAATTCAACAAAATCAAATCATTTTTATGGCTCACTTTCATAAAATTAACAAGTCTTTGTTACTTTTGGCACTCATTTGGACTTATAGCTATATAGATACTCAATAGATACCGTAAAAATAAAATTTGGCAAAGCATATCATTTCTATTAAGAAATAAGGCTTAACAAAAAATTCATATACAAAAAATGCTATTTATCTTAAAAAATCAAATTAAAATTGTGCTCTAAATTGTTTACTAATCTAAAAACATGGATATTTGTGATTTGTAAATTTTAGGCGTTTTTAAATAGAACTAATCATCAATAATCCTATTAAAAGCTCTTGGTCATTACAAAAATCAAACTAAACGCCCCTTTACCATAACATACAAATATAAAAATGTAGGTACTCTTGAATCTATGTTTACTATTCAAACATATTATTTATTTATTCAAAATAATCTTGATTATTCAGGTAAATAAAACACTAATTCAAAAATATAAAATTATGAAGAAGATACAATTCAATTTCAAAACTATTTTACTCTTACTGGCTCTTTTTGCCTTTGTAGTTCCTTCATCTTTTGCACAAGATGACGATGATAAAGTAGGTAATAATGAACCTAACTGGCCAAGTGGAGCAAATAAAGGTATTGCAAAAGAAAAATATGCACTACTAATAGATGCTGTAAATAATGAGCAATTTGAAGAAGCCGTTGAGCCTCTAAGTTGGATTTTGGAAAATGCACCAAACTTACACGCAGATGTATATGTGAAAGCTGTAAAATTGTATGCAGGACTTGCCAAAAAAGCAGAAGCAGATGGACGTGATAGCGAAGTGAAAGTAAATCAAGACAAAATTGCTGAAATGTACCAAATGCGTATCAAAAATGGTTTGGCTGAAGATATGAATGATATCTATCGTCGTTTTGGTCGTGATGCCTATTTTTACTGGAAAGATGATTCTTCAAAAACAGATACACTTTATGCACATTACAAAAAAACGTATGAGATGGATAAAGATAATTTTCCTCGTGCTCAAGTAATTTATTATGCAGACGCAGCAGGAAAAGTATATCAAAAAGAAGGAATGACTTTGGAAGATATGAGTGCTATCTATGAAAATCTTAAAAATTATGTAGCTGATCGTATTGCCAAAGAAGAAACGCAAGAAGAAAAAGACAAATGGAAATCGTACGTTTTAGAGAAAATTGATGAGCTAGAACTTATTTATTTCCCTAAAGATTGTAATCGTATTGCAGACCTTTT
>DAIUBX010000256.1:0-5264 GCA_036846465.1 Bernardetia sp. | reverse complement strand
TTGACATAAAAGAACTTCCAGTAGCAACTATTTTGGGAGAGCCAAGTCGTTCGACGTGTGAAAATACATTGACTTTAAAAGCTGATATTCAAACTACTACTTCTGACTTGACCTACACTTGGTATTTGAACGGAACGGCTATTGAAAACAGCAATACGCCAACTTATCAAGTTACTAGAAATGGTAATTATTCGCTCAAAGTAACTAGAAACGGATGTTCTGATTTATCTTCTAGTGTTCAAGCAAAAGTAAAACAAATTGCACCTGCTCAGATTATACAAGGTTCTCAAACTGTATTTTGTGAGAGTGGTCAATTATCTGCTTTAGAAACTGATAATGCAACTTATCAATGGTTATTAGATGGCAACGAAGTGGGAACGAGTGCTTCAATTACAGCTTCTCAATCAGGAGTTTATATATTGAAAGTAAGCAAACAAACATGCACACAAGAAGCTCAAATAAATGTAGAAGTACGTTCATTCCCTTCAAATATCGATATTGCTACTACCACAACACAATTCTGTGCAGGTAATGAAGGAGCTGTTATTTCTGTTTCAGAAGTACCGAATGCAACTTATACATTGTTCAGAAATGGACGTAGATTGGGTGCTACTTCTCAAAGAAGAGAATATAACGTAACCACTTCAGGAGAATATTATGTTGAAGTCTCTTTGGGAACAGGTTGTGTATTCCGTACCGAATCAGTTGAAATAGAAAGAATAGCTATTCCAACAGTACGTATTAGTTTGGTATCAGATAACATCGCAACAGTATCATCTGATGGAACAATTACAGAAGTAGAATGGAGTAAAGACGGAGAAGTAATTGCCGTTTCTAACGCAACAGCACTTGACCTTAATGAAACAGGTAGTTATTCTGCTAAAGTTACCTATGAAACAGGTTGTCAAGCAAATACTTCAAATGCTGTTTTCTATCGCAAACCTACAATAGTTACAGGTACAGATGAGGAAGAAGCAAATTGTTGTACAGTAGTTTATCCAAACCCTGCTAGTTCGGAGGTTCGTTTAAAATTAGCTGCTAACTTACAAGATGCCTTCACACTTACATTAACTGATGGTATTGGTAGAACACTCATTACTAAATCTGTTTCAAAAGAAGAAGCTCAACAAGAAATCCGTTTGGATTTGAGTAAATATACTTCTGGAATGTATTTCATTAATGTAGTTACACCAAATGAAACGCTTACTTTTAAAGTAACTAAGGAAGACTAATCTATTTTAGATAAATAGTCATTATCAAAAAGGCAAATTCTTACTACAAGAATTTGCCTTTTTTGGGTTGTGTAGTAAAATTGTGTTTGGTATAAAACCACTATTTATTTAGATAACCAAAACCTTCATTTTCGCCTTAGCAATGGTCTTTTTTCGAAGAAAAATAAGACCTTGATAAGGGCGAAAATGAAGAAACACAATTTTACTACACAACCCTTTTTTGTTGAGCTATATAAAAAGTTGTCAATTTAATTTAGTCAGTCAAATAATAATCTCTTAACAATATCAAGTAAATTTAGTCAATTTTGTATTTTTGTTGTTAAAATCCTATATTTAGTAAATAGTTAGTTCCCTTAAAACTAGCTATTTGATTTTATTACTTCCCTTTACTTCTATCTTACTTTATTTAATGAGAAATTATTTACTTTCTTTATTTTGTTTCTCGTTTCTTTTTATTGCTCAATGTTTTACTTTTTTTTGTACTATTTCTTTTGCCCAAGACGAATATACAAAAGAGGGCAAAAAAGTAAGTGTCGAAAAATATCTTTCTATGTCTAAAGAAAAAGAAAAGGAAGGAGATTTTCGTGGTGCAAGTGATTTTTTGAATAAAGCTGCTCTAATAAAATGGGAAGCGAAAGAACTCCGTCCTGCAATTAATTATTTCCATCAATCTTTACAGTTTAATAAAAAAGTAGATAATCAAAGTGGAATGTATGGTCTTTATAGCAACTTAGCTATGATTTATGCAGACTTGTCAAAGTATGACTCTTCCCTTTATTTTTTCCAAAAAACACTAGAAGGAAGGCGTAAAAACTCGGAAAGTGTAACTATTATTTCTTCTCTTATTAATATTTCGGTGGTTCTCAATAACCTAAAACGATATGATGAATCTGCTAAATTTTTGAAAGAAGCCTTAGATATAGCACAAGAAATGAACGATGTAGCACAGATGAGAAGTTGTTATGGAATGCTTGCCGAAACCTATGAAAAAGCAGGAAACGATGAACAAAAAACGTATTATTTCAATCTATACAAAAGTTTTAGTGAGCTGCTTCAAAAACGAAAAATAGAAAAAGTAGAAACAGAATTAGATAAAGAAAAACTAAAAGCTGAAATAATAGCACTTCAAAAACAAAAAGTAGATTTGGAGTTGATAAACAAAAGTTTAGAGCTAGAACAAAAATCAGAAATTGTTGAAAATCAAAAAGATAGCTTAGGATGGCTTACCAATAAATATACAAAACAAGAACTTGCTATTGAGTTGATGAAAGAAAAAGCAAAGGCAGAACGTGCCGAAACAACAAGGCAAATTCAAGCACAACAAGCAATTACTAGAACAGCTATCTTGGTAGCCTTTTTTATTTTAATTGTAAGTGGACTTTTATTTTATTTTTATATCCGAACACGAGAAAAAAATAAAAACTTAGCAAACCAGCGCAATCAATTACAAGAACAAGCTATTTTATTAGAAGAACAACAAGAAGAATTAGAAACTCAGAAATCACTTGTAGAAAATCAACGAGATAAATTAGCAGCTAGTAATGGAGTTAAGGACAAACTATTTTCCATTATTTCGCACGACCTTCGCACTCCTTTTACGTCTGTGAATGGTTATTTGACACTTATTAAATATGGAGCTTTGACTTTAGAAGAAGTTACGACACTGGCAACAGAAGTAAAAATCTCGGTCGACCATCACTTAGAAACTCTTAATAATGTTTTGGAATGGTCAAAG
Organism: Bernardetia sp.; assembly: GCA_036846465.1. Taxonomy (GTDB): domain Bacteria; phylum Bacteroidota; class Bacteroidia; order Cytophagales; family Bernardetiaceae; genus Bernardetia. The sequence goes on along the minus strand of DAIUBX010000256.1, from coordinate 2,297 downwards.
GCACAAATGCAAGGATTAAAACCTATTCCTGAACAAATCAATCTCAATAAAATAGCAGAAAATCAACAAAAATTCTTTAAAGCCTTAGCTGAGAGTAAGGAAATAGAAATTATCAATAAGGTAGATGAAAAAATAAGAATTTTTGCAGACCCAAATCAAATAGATGTAATTTTGAGAAATTTAGTAGGAAATGCTCTTAAATTTACGCCTAAAGAAGGAAAAATTACCGTTTCCTCAACAATAGAAAATGATTCTGTACTTATTTCTGTAACTGATACAGGAATAGGAATGAGCAAAGAAAATCTAAATAAACTTTTCAAAAAAGACGAGCATTTTACCACACAAGGGACAAATAATGAGGCTGGAACAGGTCTAGGACTTCTTTTGTGTAGAGATTTTGTAGAAGTCAATGGAGGGCAACTAAGTGTAGAAAGTAAAGAAGGAAAAGGAACAAGTTTTAAATTTGATTTGCCTTTGGTTGTGGGATGAGTGGCGAGAGATGAGGGACGTGGGGCGAGATGAGGAAAAACTAGAAATTTCTTTTTTTTGGAAAAAACTATCAATAAATTTGTAATTTTGATAATCAATTCGGTGGTTCATTAATAATCACTAATAACTAATAATTAATCACTAGAAAAAATGAAAGTAACAGTAGATAAAAAATTAATTGAAGATATTTCTCATCTTTCTCGCCTAGAGTTTTCAGAAGAAGACAAAACTGAAATGGCAGATAATTTGAATGAAATTTTGGGTTGGGTAGAGCAGCTTAACGAAATTGATACAGAAAATACATCACCACTTACACACATTTCAGAAGAAGTAAACGTAATGAGAAATGACGAAATAGCAAATGTTCTTTCACACGAAAAAGCCTTAAAAAACGCTCCTAAGAAAGATTCAGATTATTTCAGAACGCCAAAGGTTATAGAATAAAGCTAGAGATAAGAAATATGAAGTCAGACCTATTTAGTCGTTTCGTATTACTTCTTAATTCTGACTTCATACTTCTAACTTTATTAATTCTACAAACATATTTATTCCAGTCTGTGTAATATCATCAGGAAAATCATAATTTGAATGATGAAGTTCTGGTGTATTTGTTCCTGAACCTAAGCCGAACATTGCTCCTTCAAAACGCTGTGTAAATTGTCCAAAGTCTTCTGACCAACTAAACGGTTTTTCTTTATTTTGATAGTCTAAACCTAGTTTTTTGGCTGCTTTTTGGATTAATTCTACACTTTTCTGTGTGTTTGTAGTGGCTGCAAATTTTTCTGAATAACTAATTTTTAGTTTTAAATCATAGTTGTCGGCTAATTCTTGTGCTTTTTGTTCTGTTTTTTGAGAAAGAAGTTGCAAGTCTTCATCTAAATAACTGCGTAAAGTTGCACAAATACGTGCCTTTGCAGGAGAAACTCCAAAAGCAATAGCATCAAGTGATTTTCTTGATGTCTCTCCTAAAATGGCATCTACAACTGTTACCAACACAAAATCTTTATTTTCTTTTTGTTCTATAACTTTTTCGGATAAAAAATAAAGAAAAGTAGTGAGTTCGCTCAATGCTAAAGCAGGATTTTTTCCGTTTTGTGGTTCGGCTGCGTGAGAAGTCAAACCTTCAAATTCTACAATTATTCCAGTAGAAGCTGCTGCAAAAGTGGTTGATCTACAAACAATCAAATTTTTTTCGTAAGAAGGAATATTATGAAGCGCAAAAAAATAATCAATTTTTAGATTTAGTTTTTGCATTTTTTCATCTTGAAGCATCTGCAAAGCTCCTTCTCCTGTTTCTTCGGCAGGTTGAAAAAGTAAGATTATTCTCTTATTATTTTTTGCTATTCTTTCCTCAAAATGTTCTTTCAAATACTGAGCAACTCCAAGCAAAATTGTCATGTGTCCATCGTGTCCACATTTATGCGAAACGCCTTGATGTTCTGATTTATATTCAAAATTATTAGGCTCTGGAATAGGCAAAGCATCTAATTCAGCACGAAAAGCAATCGTTTTATTTTTTGCTGAATCAAAATTTTCACTTTCCCAAATAGCTATAATCCCTGTATTTCCTATGTTGTGATGAATAGAACTTGGGTTACATTTTTGGAGAAAATCAGTTACAAACTGGGCTGTTTTATATTCTTGATTGGAAAGTTCGGCTATTTTATGAAGGGCTTGACGAATTTTTATCATAAGAATATATTTTATTGAACACAGAGTTGCAGAGAACACAGATAATGAAATAAGTTGCGAATTAAAATAACGTGAACTCGGTATTATGATTCAGTTCATTTATGTATTTCCCCATT
>DAIUBX010000255.1:4161-5271 GCA_036846465.1 Bernardetia sp. | reverse complement strand
AAAATAAATTTGAATACCAAAAATAATAGACAAAAAATTGTGTACGGTTTTAAAGCACTAAATATCAAAAAAGCATTGAATAAAATTTTATTCAATGCTTTTGCTTATAATATTTTATTAAAATTAACGTGAACTCGGAGTTAAACAGATTGATTATCAAGTGGTCAAATTAAATTTGAGGTTGTATTTACTGATTGTTAGTACTATTTTCGTTTATTTAAATTTTTGATGAAGTAAAAATCGTCGGTGAGATACCGACAATGGCGATAGGTGTACTGTAAAACAATTCTTTTTTGCCGTTGTCGGTGTCCCACCGACGACAAAGAGACTATTTTCTAATCCCGAGTTCACGTTAAAATTATGTCTCTAATCAAAAATAATTTGATAAATCACGTTCTGTATCGTCAAAAACCAATTATGCATTAGTATAACTTATAATGAATTCATTTTATTTACTAAATTTTTGTACAGATAGCCAAGATATTCCTGAGTTTCAAGATTTGTCTTATTTAAGAGATTTTCAAAATCAAACAGCTCTACAACACGGAATTTCATCTTCTCAAATTATATCAAAAACATATAGTGATATTCGTAATACGGAATTTTATACGAAGAATCGTTTTATTCTTTCCCAACGCAGGGGAGCTGGTTATTGGCTTTGGAAACCTTATTTCATATATGAAACTTTAAAAGAATTATCTGAGGGAGATTTTTTGATTTACTTGGACTCTAAACGTTACTTTGTTGATTCTCCCTTACCTTTATTAGAAGTTTGTAAAAAAAATAATGGTTTTTTCTTGATAGAAGATAATTATCCAAATCGTCTGATTAAACAATGGACAAAATTAGACTGTTTGATTCACTTAGATGCAAATAACGAAAAAATTAAGAATCAGCAGATGTGTGATGCAGCTATGCAAATCTATCAAAAAAATAATCAGACGATGGAATTTGTAGAAGAATTACTACATACAAGTACAATAAACGATATTATTACAGACATGCCTAGTAAATTAGGTCAAGAAGATGCTGCTTTTATTGAACATAGACATGATCAATCCATATTATCTATAGTAAAGAATCAACATCAAATAGAAGGATTTAGAAGAC
>DAIUBX010000255.1:3285-4151 GCA_036846465.1 Bernardetia sp. | reverse complement strand
CCTGTACTTCGAGAAAATTATATCAAATCCATATATTATTATTTAAAACCACCTAAAGAGAAGAAAAATTATTATCTTAATTTTTTTTATGGTGTTATTACTCCTAACTTTGAGCTAAATAAATCTTTAGAAGAACAACAGACAGATTACTCTTTACTTTCTTCTATAAAATCGAAACTTAAACTATGAATAAAGCTATTTCCATTATTGTTACTTGTCATAACAAAGATTTTTTGATAGGAAAAGTAATAGAAGCTATATTTGAAAATACATTATCTCCCTTCGAATTGGTCGTAGTTTTAGATGGCTGTACAGATAACTCAGAGACAGAAGTAGATAAAGTTCTAGAAAGTCCAGTAGCTAACCTTTCTACCTTCAAAAAACTGTACGCAGATGATGTTTTTGAAACAAAAGCAAATAATATAGGAATGAAACAAGCTGATGGAGATTTATTTATCTTAGTACAAGATGATATGGTCGTCAATGAAAAAGGGTGGGAACAACGACTTATACAACCTATCCTTACCTTTGATGATGTTATTTCTGTAACAGCAAAACAAGCCCATGATATAGGCATAGAAAAAGAAGCTACTTGGTATCGCTCTCCAAGACTCAACTGTCCTAACCTAGCAAGTCGTCAAACAGGACTTAGTAGAAACGTTTTTGCAGTCCGAGATACAGCTAATAGAGGTCCTTTGGCTATTAACGCACAAAAAATAAAAACACTGAATTATTTAGACGAAGATTATGCGCCTTACACATGGGACGAACACGATCTTCATTTAAGAGCTTACAAAAATCATCAATGGGTAGCAGGTTGTTACTGGATAGATTTTATCTCTGAAGAAAAATGGGGTAGCACTCGC
>DAIUBX010000255.1:2333-3275 GCA_036846465.1 Bernardetia sp. | reverse complement strand
AGCCAATATGAAGAAAATATATCAAAGACACGGAAAATATCTTAAAGAAAATAATCATTCACATGATAGAAATTTGGATTTTTAATCAATTATTATGAAAGAACGTATCAAAAAATGGATATATGGAGACCTTAATACAGGACTTCAAAATATGCCTAATAGACATACATGGATTGGCAAAACACTAGAAGCGTTACCCAAAGGTGCGTCTATTCTAGATATTGGTGCTGGAGAGTGTCAGTTTAAAAAACACTGTTCTCATTTAGAGTACAAGAGTCAAGATTTCAATCAATACGATGGAAAAGGAGATGGACAAGGAATGCACACAGGTAAATGGGACGTTTCAAGAATAGACATTGTTTCAGATATTCTTTCTATTCCTGTGGAAGATAACAGCTTTGATTATGTACTTTGTACAGAAGTTCTTGAACATGTACCTGACCCAATAGGTGCATTAAAAGAAATGTCAAGAATAGTAAAACCAAATGGAAAAATAATTGTAACAGCTCCTTTTAGTTCATTTATGCACTTTGCTCCTTATTATTTTGCAAACGGATTTAGTGATTATTTTTATATCCATTGGGCAAAAGAATATGGATTAGAAATAGAAACACTAGACAGAAATGGTAATTATTTTGATTATGTTGCACAGGCTTTGCACTTTGTAAATAATGGAATGAGTGAAAAGTATGCAGGAATGAAAATGAATTTGATAGAAAGACTTGCTCTATTCAGAATACAGAGTTTTCTTAATAAAGCATCAAAAAAAGATACAGGCTCATCAGACTTTGCTCACTTTGGAGTACATTTAATTGCTAGAAAAAAGTAGATAGTTAACTCAATTTATATGACTTTTCGTGATAAACTTTACATAATCAAATGTAATTTTATAGAATATTGGCTAAAAGGAAAAAACTTCTTAGACTTTAGGGCTAAGCACCC
>DAIUBX010000255.1:0-2323 GCA_036846465.1 Bernardetia sp. | reverse complement strand
AAGAAAATATTTTTTTAGAAATTGGAATGGGGAAAGGTGAGGATACATTTGACTTTTTGCACACTATTCCTAATATTTTTCTCTATGGATTTGAACCCGATGAACACAACTATAACGATATTTTAGCGCAAAGTAATTCGAATTTGAATTTGACGATGTATAATAAAGCTGTCGGAAAAGAAGAAGGCACTCTAACATTCTATCCTAGTACTCAAGATTCTGGAGGTTTATCAGGCTCTCTTAAAAAGCCTACTGGGCATTTAGATAAATATACACACGTAAAGTTTGAAGCTCCTATATTAGTAGAAGTTATTACACTGGATAAATGGGCAAAAGACAATAATATTCAAAAAATTGATTTTATTTGGATGGATGTTCAAGGCGCAGAAGCTGATGTTCTTTTAGGAGGTGTAGAAATTCTAAAAAACACTAGCTATATTTGGACTGAATATAGTGATGAGAATCTTTATGAAAGTCAAGCCTCCTTAGATGATTTATGCAAACTCCTTCCTAATTTTGAAATCGTTTTTACTGCAAATACTGATGTTTTGTTAAGAAATAAACAAATTAAGTAGAAATTTTACAAAAGAATAAAAGGCATTGAATAAAATTTTATTCAATACCTTTTTATTCCACTTATAATTTATCACTTACAACTTAGCACTAAATCGTCGTGTTTACATCAAAATTCTCTAAATAATCAGCTACTCTTCTTACGAATTTACCACCTAATCCACCATCTACAACTCTATGGTCGTAGGAGTGAGAAAGGAACATCATGTGACGAATGCCTATCATGTCGCCATGTTCAGTTTCGACAACAGCAGGTTTTTTGACAATCGCACCGACCGACATAATCGCAACTTGTGGCTGCATAATAATTGGTGTTCCGAGCATATTTCCGAAAGAGCCTATATTTGAAAGTGTATAAGTTCCTCCTGATAAATCGTCTGGAGAAAGTTTATTATTTCTTGCTTTTTCCACAAGTTCGTTTACCTTTTTAGTAATTCCTAAAAGGTTAAGTTCATTTGTATTTTTGATAACAGGAACAATCAAATTATCATTCGAAAGAGCAACAGCAATACCTACATGGATTCCTTTTTTCATAAGGATTTTGTCGCCTTCTACCGAACAGTTGATTTTTGGGAAGTCTTGAATTGCCTTTGCAACAGCTTCTACAAAAAGAGGGGTAAAAGTAAGCGCAATACCATCACGTTGCTGAACAACTTTTTTCCATTTATTTCGCCAGTTTACCAAATTAGTAACATCTGCCTCAATAAATGAAGTTACGTGAGGAGAAATACGTTTTGAATCGACCATTCTTTGGGCAATCATTTTACGCATTCTGTCCATTTCGACAACCTCAACATCACTACTGTATGATTTTACAGGTTGTAATTGTTCTAACTGTGGTTCTGCTTTGCGTTCTTTTACTTCAATCTTAACTTGAACGGGTTGAATTTGAGGCGTTGAAATGGCAGTTTGTGCGCCATTTCCATTATTATTTTTTCTATTTTGAAGAAAAGTAAACATATCACTTTTCGTAACACGTCCTTCTGAACCTGTCCCTACAATAGTTTCTAGTTCTGATACAGAAATTTTTTCTTCTTTTGCGATAGACATTACTAAAGGAGAATAAAAACGAGTAGCCGTAGCTGTATCATTTGCATGATGACCGTTCATTTCGCCATTTCCATTACTTCTACTTGAAGGCATAACCTCTGCCAGTTCTTTTTCTTCTACTTTTGTTTCTTGAACAGGTGCTTGAGAACTTGGAGTGCTTGAGCTTTCTGCACCTACTTCTGTTTCTATAATAGCAATCGTTGCACCTACCTGTACTACGTCGCCTTCTTGCGCCAATATTTCGACAAGTGTACCTGCGTGTGTTGCAGGAACTTCTGTATCTACTTTATCGGTCGCTACTTCCAAAACTGATTCATCTTGTTCGATAGCATCTCCTACACTTTTGAGCCAAGTTAGGATTGTGCCTTCCATTACGCTTTCGCCCATTTTGGGCATTACCATTTCTATTTTAGCCATAGTGATGTATGTTTTATGAGTTATTTTTTGTTAGGTCTAGTGTTTCTTTAGTTTTTAGGAATTGAATGAGCTATTTCATTTTTTGTAACACCGAAAGCTAAAGCATTCGGTACAATTTTACTCACTCTAAAGAGTGAGCTACATTTTACAAATTTACCAAAAATTTAACAATAAAAAGACACAATTCAAAATTAGAGAGAATAGTAGGGATTTATTCCTTTTTAGATAATTAAATTGCTGTAAATGAGTGATTTTGTAGTGGAATGTTTTATAAAAAACAGCT
>DAIUBX010000254.1:4309-5279 GCA_036846465.1 Bernardetia sp. | reverse complement strand
AAATTTGAATACCAAAAATAATAGACAAAAAATTGTGTACGGTTTTAAAATTTTACATAAAAAAAACCTTCCAAAAAATAAATTTTGAAAGGTTTTTAAATTTTTATAAAAAATCTAATCTTGCTTATTTTTGATTTGTTCTACTAATTCGTGTTTCACATTCAAAATATCAGCAATTTGAGCAGTTGTAAAGTCTGTTTTTAATAGCATATTTTTAATAGATTCTATTTCCTTTTCTTGAGCTTTTTCCTGCTCTTCTTTTCTAACTCTTTTTTCTGTTTTTTGTCTTTCGTCTTCTCTACTATCTTTTTCTAATGTTCGCATTACATTTTTCCAATCTCTAAGTTGTTTCAAACTTTCTTCATATTCCATTCTACTTGGGCGAGGTAATTTGGCAAGTTCGGCAGAATCAAAAAAGTAACTAAATATTTTTTCTTGTAGTGGTGCTGGCATTCTTTCTAAAATATCTAAATTACTCAAAACATAATACCATTTGTCTTCAATCGTTTCTAACTGATCTTCTGTTTTTTTGAAATTAGGCATTTGAAGATATACAAAAGTCAGTTTATTGTAAAAAACTTCATTTGTTTCTGAATTTATTAGTTTAACAATATGTTTTACAGAAGTATCTTTTTTCTTTGTAATCGGATTATCGAATCTAAAATTTAAAATAGAAACTGTATAAACGTGTTTTAATTTATAATCCCAATCTTCTCCCCTTACAGCTTGTTCTTGAATAGGAAAAGTAGCATAATAAATAGTACGATCTTTAAAATATTCTTGTTTGGCTCTCTGAAGTTCGACGATAAATTTTTCGCCTTTTTCATTTTCACAATGTAAATCAAAAATTACTTTTCGTTCTGCTTCCGAAATACCCTGACGTTCTACATTTTTGTAAGCTAGGGTAGCTATTTTTTGGTCAGGCAAAACAGCATTCAAAAAACTAATCAAAATATCTTTGTTGTTTTCT
>DAIUBX010000254.1:0-4299 GCA_036846465.1 Bernardetia sp. | reverse complement strand
AGGCTTTTAGGATATACATAACTACTTTTAATTTAAAATGTACTACTAATTTACGAATAAAATAATCATAGAGTTATTAAAACACAAAAAAAGCCTTCCAAAAAATAAATTTTGAAAGGCTTTTTGATTTATTTATAAAAAAGAAGTTTCAGAATTAACCTACTGTTTCAGTAGTTTCTTCTTCTGTTTCTTTTAGAGATTCTAATCTCATTCTATTTATCTGTGCTTCTGTACGAGTAGAATGGACATTTTCATCAGCTAAAGAGTTTTCAAGTTTGTTATACGTTTTCTCATCGTAAACGATAAGGTCTTCGTATTTACGCAAACCTGTACCTGCAGGAATAAGGTGTCCTACAATTACGTTTTCTTTCAAGCCCATCAAGTCATCAGATTTACCACGGATAGAGGCTTCACTCAAGACTTTTGTAGTCTCTTGGAAAGAGGCTGCCGACATGAAACTTTTCGTACCCAACGATGCCTGTGTAATACCACGCAATGTAGGTTTAGAAACGGCTGGTTGTGCTTCACGCACTTTAGCAACTTTCATATCTCTACGACGCAGACTAGAATTTTCATCTCTAAGCTCACGAGCAGTAATAATCATACCTACTTTAAGTTTGGTAGAATCTCCTACATCAGTAACGATTTTCTTATCCATAAACGAATCGTTTTCTTCACGAACTTCAAATTTATCTACAATTTGGTTCGGCAAGAAATACGTATCACCTGGATCGATAATCTCTACTTTTTGCATCATTTGGCGAACGATTACCTCAATGTGCTTATCATTGATTTTTACACCTTGTAAGCGATATACATCTTGGATTTCGTTAGTCAAATATTCTTGAACAGCCGTTGGTCCTTTAATAGAAAGAATATCTGCTGGTGTAATAGCACCATCTGAAAGTGGCATACCTGCTTTTACAAAGTCATTTTCTTGTACAAGAATGTGCTTAGAAAGCTGAACCATGTATTTTTTCATGATGCCGTCTTTCTTAGATTCTACAAAAATCTCTCTGTTACCACGCTTGATACCACCATAACTAACAATACCATCAATTTCTGATACCACTGCTGGGTTAGAAGGATTACGTGCTTCAAAAAGTTCGGTTACACGTGGAAGACCACCTGTAATATCTCTACTTTTAGAAACTGAACGAGGAATTTTTACCAAAATCTGACCTGCTCTAACTTGCTGACCTTCTTCAATAGAAAGATAAGCACCTGCAGGGACGTTACTACTTGCTCCTTCTCCTTTTGCGTTTACAACAGTAAGGGTAGGATTTCGTGTCTTGTCTCTACTTTCAATAATAATTTTCTGACGGTGACCTGTTTGCTCATCCGACTCTTCCTTATAAGTGATACCTTCTTCGATACCTTCAAACTGAACTGTTCCATCATATTGAGAAAGGATAACAGCATTAAAAGGGTCAAAATTCATCAAAGGATCATCTTTCTTAACCATTTGTCCATCTTTCACTTGCAAGAATGAACCATAAGGTATATTAAGAGAAGCTAAAGTTTTTGTAGGGTTATCAGCATCAACGATACGAAGCTCACCAATACGTGACATTACTACTTTTGCTTTTTTGCCATCTTCGTCAAGAGTATCTATTGTTCTGATTTCTTCTAAAACAATTTTACCATCTTTCTTTGCCTTAATAGTAGATTCTACGGCAATGTTAGAGGCTGTACCACCAACGTGGAATGTACGAAGAGTAAGCTGTGTACCCGGTTCTCCAATAGATTGTGCAGCAATTACACCAACTGATTCTCCTTGTTGTACTAATCTTCCAGAAGCAAGATTTCGTCCATAACATTTCGCACAAACACCAATACGAGTTTCACACGTAAGTACAGAACGTATTTCTACGGCTTCTACACCTGCATCTTCGGCACGTTTGGCAGCAATTTCATCTATAAGTTCGCCAGATTGAATGATAATCTGATCATCATGTTCTGGGTGGAAAACATCGTGTAATGATATTCTACCTAAAATACGGTCAGAAATTGGTTCGATAATCTCTTCTTGTTCTTTTAGAGCTGTTACTGTCAAGCCACGTAAAGTTCCACAATCTGTTTCGTTTACGATAATATCTTGAGCAACATCTACCAAACGACGAGTAAGATAACCAGCATCGGCAGTTTTAAGAGCCGTATCTGCAAGACCTTTTCTAGCACCGTGTGTAGAGATAAAGTATTCCAAAACGTCTAGTCCTTCTTTAAAGTTAGAAAGAATAGGGTTTTCGATGATTTCACCTACCGAACCTTGTAAGTTCTTTTGAGGTTTAGCCATAAGACCACGCATACCACCTAATTGACGGATTTGTTCACGAGAACCACGAGCACCTGAGTGCATCATCATATAGATAGAATTGAAACCTTGTTCGTCAGTTTCTAATTGTATCATCAACTCATCCGTGATTCTACGGTTTACTTTTGTCCAAATATCAATTACTTGGTTATAACGTTCGTTGTCTGTGATAAGACCCATGAAATAGTTTTGCGTAATTGCAGCTACTTCATCTTTTGCTTCTTGAACTAAACGCTCTTTATTTTCTGGAACTGGAATATTATTGATACCGATAGAAAGACCACCACGATAGGCTTGTTCGAAACCTAAGAATTTAATCTCGTCTAAGAATTCGGCAGCACGAGCCATACCGACTTGCTTAACAATTTTAGAGATTACTTTTGTAAGTGTTTTCTTACTTAATAATTCATCAATATAACCAGCTTCTTCAGGAACACATTTATTAAATAAAACACGTCCTGCAACTGTTTCTATAGTTTTATATTCTAATTCGTTTGTATCTTCATTCAATACTTTTGTACGAACAAAAATATAAGCGTGCTTAGAAATAGCTTTATGATTGAGAGCCATGATAACTTCCTCTTCGGAGTAGAATTTCATGCCTTCTCCTTCAATCTTCAATCCCGGAATACTTCTTCTTCCTTTTGTCAAGAAATACAGACCCAAAACCATATCCTGTGAAGGTACAGTAATAGGCGCACCACTTGCTGGAGAAAGAATGTTATGAGAAGCAAGCATTAGTAGAGAGGCTTCCAAAACAGCTTCTTGTCCCAAAGGAACGTGAACAGCCATCTGGTCACCGTCAAAATCGGCGTTAAATGCCGTACAAACTAACGGGTGCAACTGAATTGCTTTTCCTTCAATCAATTTTGGTTGGAATGCTTGAATACCCAAACGGTGCAAGGTAGGCGCACGGTTGAGCAGAACAGGGTGTCCTTTCAATACATTTTCCAAAATATCCCAAATAACTGGGTCTTTTCTATCAACAATTTTCTTAGCTGATTTTACCGTTTTTACGATACCACGCTCAATAAGTTTACGGATAACAAACGGTTTGAATAGCTCGGCAGCCATATTTTTAGGAAGACCACACTCATGTAATTTAAGTTCTGGTCCTACAACGATTACCGAACGACCCGAGTAATCAACACGCTTACCCAAAAGGTTTTGACGGAAACGTCCTTGTTTACCTTTGAGCATGTCTGAAAGTGATTTTAACGCACGGTTTCCATCACCACGAACAGCGTTTACTTTACGAGAGTTGTCGAAAAGAGAATCTACGGCTTCTTGAAGCATACGTTTTTCGTTACGTAAAATTACTTCAGGAGCTTTAATATCTATAAGTCTTTTAAGACGATTGTTACGAATAATAACACGACGATACAAGTCATTCAAATCCGAAGTTGCGAAACGTCCACCATCAAGGGGAACTAAAGGACGCAATTCTGGTGGAATAACAGGTACCATTTTGATAACCATCCAAGATGGTTCATTCGGAACATTTCTAGATTTGGCATCACGGAATGCTTCCACTACACGCAAACGTTTCAAGGCTTCTGACTTACGTTGTTGTGAAGTTTCGTTCATTGCAGCAGCACGCAAATCATACGAAAGCTCATCTAAGTTTAATCTAATTGGGTCAAGAAGCATAACGATTGCTTCTGCTCCCATTTTGGCAATGAATTTTTCAGGGTCGCTGTCATCTTTTTGCTGATTTTCACGAGGTAATTTGTCCATAATGTCCAAATATTCGTCTTCAGTCAAGAAGTCTAAGCGTTGTAACCCTTCAGCTTCTAATGGACCAGGTTGTACTACGGCATAACGCTCGTAATAAATAATCTGGTCTAATCTTTTGGTTGGCAGACCGAGCAAGTAACCTATTTTATTAGGCAATGAACGGAAATACCAGATATGCGCCACAGGAACAACAAGTTGAATGTGTCCCATACGCTCACGACGGACTTTCTTTTCCGTTACTTCTACGC
>DAIUBX010000253.1:0-5281 GCA_036846465.1 Bernardetia sp. | reverse complement strand
TTACAGAAAGAATCTGTATATAAATGGTGTCTGCTTTTGTAGAGAGTGTCAGTTATTTTTTCTTATGACGATTTTTACGAAGACGTTTTTTACGTTTGTGAGTAGCAATCTTGTGTCTTTTACGTTTTTTTCCGCAAGGCATAATGTTTTGATTTAAATGATTAAAAATAATTTCTAAAATGAGTTTGAACTATAATTATTAATAAATGAATTTGTGTTCGCTGTATTTCTACTGAAAATCTGTAATTCAATTTATTATATAAGTCAAATAAAATATAAGGTTGATTTAGCTGCTTTTGCTATTTTTCAAAAAATAATTCTGAAAACTAAATCATATAAGGCGTTTTTTTTGAGCTACTTTCTAAAGTAATAATATACTCAAAAATGATGAGTAAAACAATTTTTTCTTATTGTAATGAAAGTTTATTTACTCTACACCTAATTTTGGCAAAGATACTATAAATAGTACAAAAATCATACTATTAATAAAAATTTATCCTATTTGGTTGAGAATCGCTTATGAGGACACAGGCAGTTGTTTGTGTTCCAACGAGCTATCATTCTCTAAAGTCCTTTCAAATATTCCTTTGCAGCTTCTTTCAAGGCTGGGTCAGTTGCATTATCAAAGACAAATTCTAATTCTTTTCTAGCTTTATCTTTTGCACCTATTTCTTTATAGCTCACTCCTAAGTACAAATGTGCCGAAACATCATCTGGCGTAAGTTGAACCAACTTTTCAAAACGCACAACAGCTTTATCATACTGTCCAGACTGAACAGAAAGTAATCCTAAGTTCTCCGTCGCTTTGATATGGTTCGGATTTTCTTCCAAAACTTCCCTAAGCATTGCAATTCCTTGCATCGGATTTGTTGTTGTTACATACGTCATGGCAAGTTGTGCCTTTACGTCTGTATTTTTTGGATCTTCTTTCAGAACCAACGTATAATACTTTTGTGCTTTTTGAGAAGCTGCACTTGCTTTTGCTGGATTGATAGCAAAAACAGAGGCTTCATAATAGGCATCTGCTGCTGCAAGATTGTGTCCTAAAGTTGGATTTTCTTCTGCTTCAAGAGCCAAATAATGGGCTGCACTATCAAAAAGACTTACTTTTTTGAGTTGTTCTACAAAATTTTCTAAGGCTTGATGCTTATCATTATGAACGGCATCTTTTTTATTTAAAACTTTAAAATAAAGATTACGAGCCGAATTTAATAATTCTTTATCTTCTTCTGAAACAGTCATTAAATGCTTTGCAGCACCATCTTGTGTTTCTTCAGAAGCAGAATTACTGTGATCGTGTCCGTCATCTTCACTATGTCCATCAGGAATATTTTGACTACCTTCTTGGTTGAGAGAAGAAGAAGCCGAAACAACACCTTTATCTCTATTTGCAGAAGCCTCAGAATCATTCTTTACAACACCTTTAGGCAAAAAAGCTAAAAGTGCAGTAAGTCCAACTCCTGCTGCTATAAGTGAATACTGTTTGATTTGCATAAGGAATAATTACGAAATGGATATTCAGCGTAGCTAATTATAAATTATAAATTACGAATGTAATTAACTTATTACAAGTAATTTATGATTTCACTTTAATTAATTTCTTTTTCTAAAAAAAGAGATAAAAATTCGTGTTTTTTATAATATGAATTTTTTTCTATAAAAAACACGAATTTTATTTTGTTAAGAATTATCTTAATTTAAAGGTATTTGGCTTTTAATTAAGCTACTACTTTTCTATCTGACTCTTCTAATTCTACTTCTGCAAGTAATTTTTCGCTAGTTTTTACTGCTTCAATAAATGTTTTTGCAGGTTTAAAACTAGGAACAAAATGAGGTTCGATAACCATTGGTTTTTTGGCTGCAATATCACGAGCTACTTTTCTAGCTCTTTTTTTATTGACAAAACTTCCGAATCCACGAACATAAATGTTCTCTCCTTCTGCCATGTTGTCTTTTACTACGTTAAAAAATTCTTCTACGATGTTTTGAACGTCGAATTTATCTTTTTCGGTGCGATTAGCAATTTCTGCAATAAGATCTGCTTTAGTCACTGTGGTTGTTTTTTGGGGTTAAAAGAATGAATTTTAAATAAATTGATAAGACAGTTTGTGTAACTGAGGAATCAAAAATAAAATTCAATAAGTATGATAAATAAAAATTAATTAAACAGATTAAATAAAATAGTCAATCTAAGTTTAATTTTTATATAGAATTTGGTCAGTTCTCAAAAAATAGCTTATCTGATTCAGACAATTTAAAACTAAATATTGATTGCTTTCCCAATTATATTTCATTGATATTTAGTTGTTTGTGCTGCCAATTAGAATAAAACACCAAAATCAAACAAATAAGATAAATCAAAATAAATCCAAAGAAACTACTGCAAAACATATAAAACTCAGAATATAAAACTATTCATCAAGATTTATAGGTATATTCTAATTCTCAAAACTGATTTTACAGTCCATTTTTGGTGCTTTATTTCTGTCTTTTTTTGAAGTGATTGTTTAATACATTAACTACTTTTTAGTAAAATACTTAAAACTAAACTCTTCATTCTCAGATTGTTGTCAATCTATTTGGGAGTGCAAAGGTACTTTTGTAATTTGTATTTAGCAAGTAAAATTCTATTAAAATATATTTTTATAGGTAGATACTCGTCAAAAAGTAATTCTAGCAAGACTAAAACTATTCTGACTATCTAACTTTTAGTACAAATTTTAGATGGATTTTTATCTTAAAATAAACCTCAAGATCATTCCCATACCTTTAAAACGCTAAATTACTGAAAATGAATGAATTAGCAAGTTTTTTTTCATCGAAAAAAATATTTTCACAAAGTTTATAATATAATTATCTCATCTGATTTTATAACCTCGTCTATAAGTGGTATCTTTTAAAAAAAGTAATTAATAGCAAACTTTTTATAAAGCATTAAGTTAAGACTGTTCAAATATTCCTCTTCATAAAAATATAATTTTTTTACTTAAAATAATTTTATTATGAAAAATATAATAAACAAAATAAAATGGACTTGTGGGTTATTATTTGTATTTTTTTTAATTTTAGCCACTAATTTATTAGATAGAAGACAAGTCGAAGGTGTTAGAAATTCGGTAACAACGATATATGAAGATAGATTACTTGTAAAAAACCTGATTTACAATATCTCTACACTCACAGAAGAAAAGAGAATCGCATTTTTGCTTTCAGATACTGATTTTTACACTAAAAAAAGTACAATTATAAATGATTCTATTTATACTTTACTAAATAATTTTTCAAATACAAATCTTACTTATAATGAAAAAAAATATTTAGAAAGATTAAATAAAAATTTTAAAGATATAGAAATAATAGAAAAACAGACATTAAATGACAGTAGCATTATAAAAAATAATGACTGGAGAAATAACATGACCAACCAACTATCTTATCTACGAAAACACTTAGATCTTTTAGCAATCATTCAAGTAGAAGAGGGAAAAAGAGAACTAACAAGAATAAATAGAGCTTTTAGCACAGTAGATTTGTTTACCAATATAGAAGTTATATTTTTGATAGCTATCGGAGTTATTATTCAAATAATTATTCTTTATCCTACAAAAAATAAATAGTAGTTTATAGACAAAAAGTTTCTAGTTGTTGGTGTCGCTACGTTAAAACACCAACAACAGTATTAAACAGCGTAGCTAATTTTACTACACTACCCATTTTCCAATAAAAATACTTTCAAATCATCAATTTTAGAAGAGAGAGAAATAATTTGTTTTTCTTTTCTCAAGGCTTCTTCCAAAAAAGGAGGCATTTCTAACTCAACATCTGGAATGGTTTGTTTTACTACTTCATAATATTTGGCTGGATGAGCTGTGGCAAGAAAAATCCCTACCTCACTCTCTGGAGTAAGATAGTTTTTGAGTGCAGCATAAGCGACTGTAGAATGAGGGTCTGCTAGGTAATTATACCCTTCATAGAGATCTTTAAGTGTATTTTTGGTTCTTCGGTCTGTCAGTCTATACCCTGCAATATCTGCTGAAAAACGAGTATAAGAATGATTATACAAACTTAATAAACGCTTAAAATTAACTGGATTTCCTGTATCCATCGAACTAGAAATAGTACGAACGGCAGGACGAGGCTCAAAACTTCCATTAAGCAAATACTGTGGAACGACATCATTAATATTTGTGGCAGCAATAAAACGACTGATTCGAAGCCCCATTTTTTTGGCAATAATTCCTGCTGTTATATTTCCAAAATTCCCACTCGGAACAGAAAAAATAGCTGTTCTTTTTTCTCCTTTTAGCTGTGCAACTGCCCAAAAATAATACAAACATTGAGGCAAAAGACGAGCAATATTATAGGAATTACTTGTCGTAATTTGCATTTTTTTATTTAGTTCTTTGTCTGTAATAGCTTCCTTTACAAGCCTTTGACAGTCCTCAAATGTTCCATCAATTTCTAAAGCGATGATATTCTCTCCCCACGTATTGAGCTGTTTTTCTTGCAACAAACTCAGTTTATTTTTTGGATAAAGAATACATACTTTTATTCCTTCTTTTTTGAAAAATGCACTCGCTGCTGCACTACCTGTATCGCCTGTGGTGGCTACCAAGACTGTTACTTCTTTCTTTTTTTCTGTTTCTAAAAAGTAACTGATTAATTCTGCCATAAAACGCATTCCTATATCTTTAAAAGAAAGGGTTTTACCATGAAAAAGCTCCAAAGAATAGACTTCTTTTTCATAAATTTCTACTAATGGCATTTCAAAATCAAAAGCCTTTTGAATTATTTTTTCTAAATCTTGCTCTGGAATTTCATCTCCAAATAAATTTGTACAGATTTTCAAGCAAATTTCTTGAAATGAAAAGGTGTGAAGATTGGATAAAAATTCTTTTGGTAAAGGATTTATTGTTTCAAGCATCAAAAGTCCACCATTTGAGCTAAAAGTTTGAAATAAGGCTTCACGCAATGAGCCAACCTGCGTATCTCCGTTTGTACTAGAATAATTCATTAAAAGGAATAAAAAAAGAATAAGATAGATTAAGATTTTGATAAAAATAAAAAATCATTTTGCCAAAACCTATAAAAACAATGCGTTATTTTTTAATGATACTAAAAATTGAAAGTTTCTATAAAATAGTATTTTGCAATACAGACATCTATCTATTTTAGAAGAGAAAAATAGAATTAAATTTGATAGAAAATCCAAAAGTTCTATTACTGATAGGTTAATCGCATCTAATTTGGATGTTTTTCACCTTTTAGCGTGTTTTTCCCC
>DAIUBX010000252.1:3615-5286 GCA_036846465.1 Bernardetia sp. | reverse complement strand
TCCATAATTTCCAAACAAAACAAGTGTATTTCCATCAAAACTAACACTTTGAGGAACTTCATGCGTATTTGTGTTTACGCCATCAGGCAAACGAACGGCTTTTGAGTATTTACCGTTTTCAAGCATCGAATAATACACATCTTGCCCTGTTCCCAAATCCATTCTACAAAAATAAAGTCCTTCGTTTCCATACGCATCTAAAAATGGAACAGGTGCAGTTTCGTAACCGTCTGTATTGATATTCTGTCCTAAATTTTTTAAGTTTAGATTGTCTTCTTTTGCGTTTAGAAGAGCAATTATTTTATCAAAATCATCTTTCTTTCCAAAATTCTTATTTATAAAAAGAGGTTTAAATTTTTGATAAACTGCACTTGCTTCATTCCATTTTTTATCTACAATCAACGGAGCAGCCAATTTCTGAACTGCTACAAAAGCTAATTGATGAGGTGCAAACTCCTTTATAAAATCTTCATACAAACTACAATTAATACAATTATTTTGAGTTGATTCTTTTTCGTAAATTACTCCTTTGTAATGAAGATTGAGTTTACAAAAAAGCTGCAAAACGCTCATATTTTTTGTTTTGGCAAAGGCTTCTAATTTTTTGTATTCTTCTTTATTTTTGTAACCAAATTGAGGAAAATTCCAATCTGCACCATAAAACTCTGGAATGATATTTCGTAACTCTTCTTCTGTGTAATCTTCCAAAATACAATCACAGTATTTTTCATACAAATAGCCATTTCCTGTTCCTCTAGCACGTAAATCTGGAATGGTAATAAATTCTTTCAAAAGACTTCGACGAGCATTTTTGATTCCGTCATACGGACGAGTTTTTTGATAAGTTTCCAAAAAATCAGTTGCTTGTAAAACCAAAATATGACGCAAAGCCTGTGTCGTATCTGCATTTTCTGGGCGATTGTAAGGTGGCGTAAGTGGCAAACGCTGAAAAGGAACATAATAAAAAGCATCGACAATCAAATTTGAGGCTGCCGTTGCAATGCCTTCTTTGAGATTAAAAACATCTTTAAAATTGCTTATTCCTTCCGAAATGAGTTTATTTTTGTCAGATTCAGACAAATTTCTATAATTTTCTAAGGCTTGAGAAGCTAATTTATAAGCGTATTTGAGTGTGTCGTGTTGAGATTGAAAGTTTTTGAAACGCAAATCTTCTGTTTTGGTTTCGATGACTTTATTAGATTGATGCAAAAGAAGGGTGGCATAAGCACGATTATAAAGCAAAGCCGTATTTTGAGGTTCTTGTTGCAATAATTCATCAAAAATAGAAATCGCTTTTGGGTAATTTTTGGATTGAAGGTTTTGTAATCCTTCCTTGATTGTATTCTCATTTTGAGAAAATACAAGAGGTTGGAAAAATAAGCAGAAAGAAAATACAAGTAAAAAAAAACGCATATTTATTTTGTGTTTTAGATGATTCTGTTGCTAAAATACTCAAAATTGGTGCTAGTTGTTTGGGTTTGGATTTTTAATTACTTGAAAATATAAGTCTAAGACTTGCTAACTAATAGGTTTGGTTGCTGATTAAATTCAACAAGTAAAGAAACTATGACACTATTTTCCTAAAGAATTTAACCGATTATTCCTTTTCTAAAATAATAATAAATTCATTTATCATTGTAGAAACGTTTGCACCTTTAATATTTGTAGGAC
>DAIUBX010000252.1:0-3605 GCA_036846465.1 Bernardetia sp. | reverse complement strand
AATCCAATTTTATAAACTTTGACAGTCCTTTCAGAAGGCTGTCAATAGTTCTATTGCAAACTATTGTCAGAGTTATTTTGGATTACCAAAAAACTACTGACAAAGTTTTCTATTGGTAAATCTTGCACTAGAAAATAAATCTAAAATTCTACTTTTCTATACATATCAGTAAATGGAATTTCTAAGTCTAAAGTAGGAAAAGATAGCGTTTTGTCTATTCCTGTTAGGTTTTCGATTTGCCATAAAGACTTATTGGTATCTTGTTTTTCTAGTTTCATTCTTCTGTATATTTCTATTTGTGGCTTATCCTGTGAAATCAAAACATAATATTCTAAACTAGAAATTTGCTTATAAAAACTAAAGCTGTCTTGTCTATCCAATTCTTCTGTTGATTCTTTAATTAATTTTGATAAAACTTCAATGATAATTATCGGATTTGCGATGCCATGATTTTTATGTTCTGACTCTTCTACTTCTCCACAAACGACCATTGCATCAGGATATAAATACTTTTTTTTATCTTGAAAAGCTAGTTTTGTATCGCTATTGAAAACTTCACATTTATCTCCTTGTTTTTTAAGTATAGCATCTATTTCAGAAACTATATTTTTACCAATTCTTGAATGATTGATTGTTCCTCCAGCCATTGCAATAACAAAACCGTCGTGATATTCGTATTTTTGGTCGTTTTCTCTTTCCAAATTGATATACTCTTGAAAAGTTAGTTTTTGTGGTTGTAGTTCTTCTTTTGGTAATCCCATGGTTTTATAAATTTTGGTTGTTTCTTTTTATATAAAGATACGAAATTATTGAGTTTTATGTTGGAATAGAAAAACGACTTTTGCTGTTTTTGGAATCTTACCAATAAAAAAATAATATACATTTCCCTTTGCAAGTCTAAAATAAATTCTTACCTTTGCACTTCATTTTTTTTACACTATAAACTGATTTGGTATGAGAAATTACGAAGTAACATTTATTCTCACGCCCGTATTGTCCGAAAGTCAGTTGCAAGAAATTAGCGATAAGTTCTACAACTACTTGACAAATAACGGTGCTAACATTTACAATCGTGAGAACTGGGGTTTGAAAAAATTAGCCTATCCGATGCAAAAAAAACATAGTGGACATTATCACTACTTTGAGTTTGAATGCGATCCACAAATCTTAAAAGGTTTTGAGACAGAATTTAAACGTGAAGAACGTGTAATGCGCCATTTAGTTGTAGCTCTTGACAAACATTCAATGTTGTTCAATGAGCGTCGTCGTAATGGAGAGTTTAATAAAAAGAAAGAAACTCCGAAAGAAGAAGAAAACGAAAAACCAAGAGGTAAAAGACAATAAGAAATTATTTCTTTTTAAACCTTGATTTGATTTTTTTCAAACTCATTTCCTTTTTATTACAAAAAAACTATTCATAGATTATGACTTTAATCAACGAACCAATCCACAGCTCAAGACAAGAGCGTCGCAAAAAATATTGTCGTTTCAAAAAATCAGGTATCAAGTATGTTGATTACAAAGATGCTGAATTTTTGAAAAAATTCTTAAACGACCAAGGTAAAGTATTGCCTCGTCGTATTACAGGAAACAGTCTCAAATTCCAACGTAAAGTGGCACAAGCTGTTAAACGTGCTAGACACTTAGGTCTATTGGCATTTGTTGATGACAACGGAAAATAAGCCTGCCTTCTTTCCTATTTTATTTATTCATTCCCAAAACTATAATTCAAAAATAGATTATGGATATTATCTTAAAACAAGGCGTTAAAGGCTTAGGAGATAAAAACGATATCGTAGCAGTAAAACCTGGTTATGCTCGTAATTATCTAATTCCACAAGGACTTGCTATGGTAGCGTCAGAATCAAACCGTAAATCGGTAGCTGAAACTGAACGCCAACAGGCTCGTAAGCTCGCCAAACACAAAGAAGATGCTCAAACATTGGGTGACCAATTAGCAGCCTTGACTTTAGAAATTCGTACTAAAGCAGGTGAATCTGGCAAAATCTTCGGTGCAGTTACTCCTATTCAAATTGCAGATGCACTTAAAGAAAAAGGTTTTGAAGTTGATCGTAGAAATATCACGATGCCAAACGACCTCAAAATGCTTGGAGAATATACAATCTCTGTTTATCTTCACAAAGAAGTACAACCAGAGATTAAATTAAACGTAATCGAAGAATAATCTAATTTATTCTGTCTTACTTTAATTAAAAATCTAAAAATCCCTTTATTCTATTGAATGAAGGGATTTTTTTGTCAATAAATCTCTATTCAAATTCTAGTATATTAACGTGAAATTGGGATTAGCCACTACTCATTCTCAGCTATTTTGCGTTTTTTCACCATTAAATTTTGATTGTTTTTATTTCGGTCTATTTTTCTCTATCCATCTCTTGTACTGCTCATTGATGGCTTCATAAAACAAATCGCCTTGCAAATTATACCCTGTTTGGGAAAGATGGATTCTATCGTATTGTCCTAATCCAGCTTTTTGCCAATCAGTAATAGATTTGAAACCTCCCATTATTTGATAAAAATTCCAAAGACCTACACTTTTTTCTCTCATAAGCTCCTGCAAACGTTCCTCGGCTTTTTGCGTGTTGTAGTTTGCATATTTTTTATAACGGTAGGTATCGTTTGGAGAAGTGAGCAAAATAGAAGTATTTGGATTGATATTTCTAATTTGGGCAATTATTTTTGATAAATTTCCTTTAAAGGCTACATCATCAAAATTTACAGGATACGCATCATTTGTTCCCAAAGAAATAACTACTAAATCGGGTTTGATACTTCTGAGTTGAGTTTCGAAGTCTTCACAGCGTAAATAATGCCTTGTTTCTGCACCATTTATTCCGACAGCGTGGTACAACACTCCCTTTTCATTGGTTTCTAAAGAAATTCCTTGCAAAATAAAATGCGTTTGAATGTCATCTGTTTTGTCTAATCCAATACTTACAGAAGTTTGAGGAATAGAAAAAATAACCTCCAAATAACCATCTGGGTGCATTTTTTGAGATTTTATTTCATTGGTGGACGCAATAATGACAGCTTCAAAAAGTTCTTCATTTAAGATGGGGTAATAAATTCGTACTTTTTCTATTAATGTTGGTTTGTTTTCATTATATGCGACTGGTTCGATAGTAATTGTTGATTTTAGATTTGTTGTTTCTACATTTATCCCAGAAATCCCCCATTGAGATTGGTCTTTACTACTAACCATTTTTTGACTTGTCCAAGTTCCTGTATAACGAGTTTTGTAATCAAATGGATTATTTGTTTTGGCAGCTGAATACGGAAAAATAAACCCACGTCCTGCATTTCCAAAACGTTTATCTTCTTGAAATAATCGTCTTACTTTTCCCGTAAAAAAATCAGCTTGAACATGAGAATCGCCCATATGAAGAACTTTTACTTGTGTTTTTTCTCCTTTTTTTTGAGTTTGGAGTTTGTAAAGTGCCTCAAAAAAATAATCTAGCGAACTGCTATCTTTCATCTGAATTCGGTTTGCTCCATAATTAACTACCTCAAAATAAGGACGTTCTTTATAGAGCATTAAACGAATTGAGTCTTCTAAACTTTTTGTTTTTTCTTCTAAATCATCT
>DAIUBX010000251.1:0-5289 GCA_036846465.1 Bernardetia sp. | reverse complement strand
AAAAAAAATTGTTAGAATTTTTGTTTGATTTTTTACAAATAAAACCTACGAATTTACTCGTAGTTAAAAAAGAATTTACTAAAACGATATTACAGAAAAGCTGCATTTTCTTCTATCAACTTTACTTTTTCCTTGGCGTGTTTAGAAACTTTTGTTCGATGCTTATAAAAACGCCCATATACTTTTGTAAATTCTGCACCAAAAAACAAAATCAGACACCCAAAGCAAAATTAAAACTAACGAACCAGCTACGCCATACGTAGAAGCAGGTTCTGCAATTCCAAAATAAAAACTTAATCCTTCCTTGCCAAGTGTAAATAAAATAGCTGTGATGAATCCACCAATACTTACTGTTTTCCAACCAATTTCTCTATCTGGAAGTGTTTTGAACATATAAGCAAACAAAACTCCTATAATAAGTAAGGAGGCTACAATCTCAATACCACTCATAGCATAAATCATAAAAGGAGGTAAGTATTTCATAAGCCAATCAGAAAGTATAGAAATAAGTGTCGATAAAATCAGAGAAATCAAAAGTAAAAAAGCAATAACTAGAATAAGTCCAAACGAAGCAACTCGGGTCATAATTAATTGTATAATTTGATTTTTTGGATTAGGTTCGACTTCCCAAATAGTATTAAATGATTTTTGAAGCTGGACAAAAACACCTGTCGCACCAAAAACTAACGAACCAACCCCAACAATAACAGCAAAAGTAGAGTCTTGACTTTGAAGGGCATTTTTGAGAATTTCTTGTACTGTTTCGGCTGCTTCGTGTCCTACCATTCCCGAAATTTGCCCTGTGATTTCTCCTTTTACAGCTTCTTCTCCAAAAAGTAATCCAGCCGATTTTATTACCATAATCAAAAGTCCCGGTAAAGAAAAGACGGTATAATACGCAATAACGGTACTTTCACGAAAAGGGTCAAGTGCATTCCATTCTTTGTACGTTTCTTTGAGTAATGTTCCTAAGTCTTTGAATTTGAAGTGTTGAGCCATAAAATAGAAGTTGAAAAAATGTAGCCAACAGTTACTTCGTTGAGGGCTAAAGCCGTTCCAAACTGCTGTAATAAGTAATGAAATTACAACCTAGAAAAAATAATTTTGTTATTTTCTTCTATTTTATTCTCCCAATTCTTTTGCTCGTTGTTGTGCTGCTGCTAATCCTTCGCCTATTTTTTCGGCTACTTTTTCATTTGAAAAAATGGTTAAAGCTGCTTCGGTTGTTCCTCCTTTCGAAGAAACTCGTTTTATCCATTCTTCACACGAATAGGTACTTCTATTTTCCAAATGAACTGCTCCCATAAAGGTTTGAGTAACTAATAATTCGGCTTCTGAGTGTGAAAATCCCATTTTTTTAGCCTCTTTTATCATCGCTTCCATAAAAAAATAAACATAAGCAGGGCCACTTCCTGAAATAGCAGTTACGGCATCAATTTTTTCCTCTTCCGAAAAATAAAGAGACTTTCCTGTTGTATTAAGTAGATTTTGGACAAAAAATAATTCATCTCTAGTAACTGATTCGTCAGCCGTAAAACCCGTCATTCCCATGCCAATTTGAGAAGGAAGATTTGGCATAGCACGAATAATTTTTGATGTCCCTAAGCTATTTTTTAGGGTTTCAATTTTTACTCCAGCCATTATAGAAAGAACGGTTTGAGAAGGCAAAATATAGCTTTTGAGTGTTTCGAATAAGGCTTTTGTGTCTTGTGGTTTGACAGCCAAAATGATTAATTGAACTTTTGAAACTCGCTCATCAGGTTTAGAAATAACATAAGAGTAGCCTTTCTCTCTCAATAAATCAGATTTTTCAGTTGTTTTTTCTAAGATAAGTAAATCATCTTTTGTAATGGAATGAGAAAGCAAAAAGCTCTCTGCATACGTCGCACCCATATTTCCAGCACCCACAATTAGAATTTTCATTTTTGAATTATTCGGATAATAAAAAGTATTTTATAAAAAAATAGAGAAATTTCGATGTTTTTTTTACTCCTCATATAGGTTACGTTCTGCACCCCTAAATTTGTAGTATAAACCAAAGAGAAAAACAGTTTTAAAGTAGCTGACAGTTTCTAACTGTCAGAAATGAAACCATTTTTAAATAGACAGTTGAAAACTGTCTACTACATTATTTATCACCAAATTTACCTATTTATTTATTATGGACAAGAACCAAATTAAAAACGATTTCGCTTCACTTCTAAAAAATTACTATCATCAGCGTCATGAAGTGATTACGAAAGAAGAATCAGTTGCTAAAGTAAAAGAAATTACGCTTTTACAAACGGCTCGTACTTATACTCCTGATACTATTATCAAAGGACTTGGAACGCTGCAACTTACTTTTGCTGATACGCTTACCTTGTGGTCTAAAAAACTACAAGATGAATCTGAAAAACGCTCACAGATTGAAGAAGCTATCGAAATTGAAAAGAAAAGACTTAAAAACTTACATCAAGTCAAACTAGCTGCCGATGCCTTGTATTTATTGAAACAAGAACACGAATCTAAGTTAGCCGAACTTACCGAAGCGCATCAAAAAAGAATGGAATTGATGGCAAATTCTCGTAAAGAAGACGAAACTTTTTGGAAAAAAGAAGCTGAACTTTTTGAGAAAGAAGTAAAAGAATCAGAAGAGCGAACAAACAAAACTCGTTTGCAGGAAGAAGAACGATTTGAGTATGATTTGCAAAGAAACACTCAACTTGCTACGGATGCTTTTGAAGCACAGAAAAAACAAACACATCGTAAATTAGCCGAACAAAAAGCTGAAAAAGAAAAGACTTGGACAGGACGTGAAGAGGTTTTGGCAGAAAAAGACGAGAAACATCAAAAGAATCTTGTTTTGATTGCCGAATTTGATGAAAAACTCAAAGAGGAAGTCAAAAAATCAAGAGAAAAAGCTGTCAATGAAGCTACAAAAGAAGGAAAAGCAGTTGCTGAATTAATGGAAAGAGAAGAAACTGCCAACACTCAAATCTTTGCCGAACAAATAGAAGATTTGAAACTGAATGTAGAAGGTGGAAAAATAGAAGTTGATAATTTGACTATTCAGTTAAAACATGCTTTAGAACAAGTACAATCACTTTCTTTAAAAGCATTTGATAACCCAACTTCTAAATAAATTTTTCACAAATGTAGCGTACACTTTAGTGTGCGAAACCGTACTCTACCTTTTAAGGTGCGAAAAAAATCCTTTCAAAACTTTCTAAAAAAAATAAAATTATGGCAGTTTCAATAAAAAGTACAAAAAAAGAGATTCTAGATGCTTATCAAGAACTCGGAAGAGAAAATAAAGCTCTTCAAGCAGAAGTAACCAAGTTAAAAGCAGAAAATCAAACGCTGCAAAATAATTTAGCAAAGGGAATGACTACTCAAAAGTCTGCGCCACAACCTCAAAGTTTTGCGAAGGCAGAACCAAAACAGGTTTCAACTCCTAATTTGAATGGTGGTTATCAGTCTGTCGAAAGTGTAGTTATGGCTTTTGAGAATATCAAAGGAAATGTAGGCGTTGCCATTAGTGGACTTTCAGATAATCTGACAAAAGAGGCTGCAAATTTAGCCATTTTACAAGATGAAAGTAACCAAATCGAAACGCAGCTTTTAGAGCTTCATCAAATTGAGGAAGCAGAAGAAAATACACTTTCTGCACTCATTCAAGAATATATTGAGAAGTCAGAATCTTTCGAAAAAATTATTTCTCAAACAGGAAAAGAGCAATTACAAGCCGAAGAAGAAGCTAAAAAAGCTTACGAAGAAGCCGAAGATTTGCATAACTCCACACTTAGTGAACGCAAAAAAGAATGGCAAATGAAGCTAGATAGAGAGAATGAAACCTATCACTATGAAAAAAATCTAACTCGTCAGCAATTAAAAGACGAAGCTGTTCAACTTGCCAAATCTCGTGCTGAGGAATTGGAGAATCTTAAAGAAGAACAAGAAAAAGAGTGGGCATTACGTGAAAAACTTTTAGCTGAAAAAGAAGAAAGCTATAACAAAGCAACTGAAAAAGCAGAAGAACTTCCTAAGAAATTGGAAAATGAAACCAAACGAACTTACGAAAGTACAAAAGCAGCCATTCAGAGAGATAATAAAGCAAAATCTGATTTGTTGGCAAAAGAAAATGAAGGCAAAAAGCGTATTGCAGAACGTCAAATCAATGCACTTTCTAGCAAAATTACACAGCAAAATGAGCAAATCAAATTGTTGAATTTGCAACTTACAGGCGCATTAAAAGAAGCAAAAGAACTAGCTATCAAGGCAATAGATGGAGCTTCTGGTGCAAAATCACTAGCTGCACTTCGTGAAGTTGCTTTTGAACAATCTAAACAGAATAGCAAAAAGTAAGAAGTAAGTTTCTTCTTTAGTAAGTAGAAAAATCTATCTAATTATTCATTTAACAGAAAAATTAGATAGATTTTCTTGATTTATAATTACCTAGCAAAACTATTATCATTTATTTTGTTTATATTAGAAGGTGGTATTTTTATTGTTCTGATTTGTAATTTCTAAATTCTTTGTATGAATTTTTTGGCTCATTTTTTTTTATCAAACAAAATAGAAAACATAGTTGTAGGTAATTTTTTGGGTGATTTTGTACGAGGAAACAAGTATAAAGACTATCCAGAGGAAATAGCAAAAGGAATTTTGTTGCATCGTCAGATTGATACATTTACTGACCGACACACTGTTATTTTACAGACAAATAAGCGTTTACATGCTGATTTTGGAAAATATGCGCCTGTGATTACAGATATTTACTATGACCATTTTTTAGGAGTACATTTTGATAAATATAAATTTGAAAGTCAAAAAGATGCTCTGACTGATTTTGCTACGTTTATTTATCAAACTTTAGAAAAAAATTATGCCGTTTTGCCACCTATGGCACAACAAGTTTTTTTAAGAATGCGAAAGCAAGATTGGCTTACACATTATGCAACTTTGTACGGAATGGAACAATCTTTAAATGGACTCTCTCACAGAGCAAAATATGCAACTCATTTGCATGAGTCTTATAATTTTTTAAAACAAAACTATTCTAGTATTGAAAGTGATTTTTTATTGTTTTTTCCAGATATTATGCAATTTGTTCATGAAAAATTAAATGAATAAATTTGTTATGAAGTAAATTATTTTTTCTTTTTTATTAGATGTTTGATTTAATAGCTTATTTTTTGCTACACTCACTAAAATAAATAATTTAGTTGTTTTTTATCTTTATTTATGAATCATTTTAATCCATATTATTTTTGTTACTTCCAAAAAATAAAAAAATATTTTTATTTA
>DAIUBX010000250.1:0-5315 GCA_036846465.1 Bernardetia sp. | reverse complement strand
CTAATTTTTAAAAATCCAAAAATTGAGCTTAAATAAAAGTGTACGGTTTTAAAACTGTTAGTCAAAAAACTTTGTCAGTAGTTTGCCTAAGCAAACTCTGACAATAGTTTAGAAATAAAAAATGTAATATAAACTATTGTCAAAGTTTCAACAACTTGATTTTATTTTTTGATTGAAACAAAAATACTCCTTAAAACTAGACTAATCGCTTGTAAAAGTAAAAGTCCAAAACCTACCACAATAAAAATTTTGACCACAAAACGAGCAGTTAATCCCCTAGGGTCTGAAGAGGTTTCTGATAGACGAAAAGCAAATTCGGTATAAGGAATTCCTCCTTTTATAACAACAATACAAAAAGGAATCAGAAAAAAGAGCGTTCCGAAAAGATTGACAAGAGCTTTATTTTTTTTTGAAAAATGAGCATAAAAAACATCAACACGAACATGTTTATCATCTTTTAGAGTATAGGCTGCACCAACCAAAAAGAAAAATGAAAAAATATGCCATTCCAATTCTGACAAAAAAGCACTACTAAAACCTATCGTATAACGTAAAATTACATCAAAGCAAACCAAAAGCACAAAAATAGAAGCAAACCATTGAGTCAGTTCGCCTATTTTGTCGATAAGATTTTCTGTTGCTTTTACCATCATTTTTATTCAATAATTTTTTGATTATGACTATTGACAAATAAAATATCTGAAATAGCATCATAACCTTTAAAAACAGCTTCTCCTTCTTCTTTTACTTGTTTATCATTGAGTCCAATCATGCTAAGGTCAGCCGATTTTGATTTTTCATTGATGATTTGTTTCATGCTCTTTCCTCTTTGTGCAATCAGTTCTACATTGGTAGCCGAAATAGGCAAACGACCCGATTTTATGAGTTCGATGAGTCTTTCTCTTTCTACTTCAATATCTGCATCAGGATAAACAGCCATTAATTTAATATCAGCATCTTTCCAGTCGCTATGCCCTACAATTACATACGCCAAAAGAATCATTAAGTTTGCATTTTGGAAACTATGACGAGTAATCCAAATATTTATACTTTTCTTAAAACCAAAATTTCGTTCTGAGGTTGCCAGTACACAAACATCAAAAGAAGTTGCTTTAATAAGTGGATAATTATCAATAATTCCTTTTAGATTTTCAGGGTTATTTTTACTAAATTCTAATAAAAACATATTATTTTCAAGTCCTGAAACACCCGGTAATTGCAATACCTGTGCTATCGAAGAAGTCAATGACGGACTAACAAGCGTATCTATATAGACATTACTTTTTGTTTTGGAAGCCATCTGAATCATTTCTTTTTTTGTTTCTTTGGCTATGGTATTTGTTTCTTTTGATAAAAATCCTTGAATATAATGGATATATGTTCCGAATCCATAACGATGCGAAAGCCAACGCAACATATTAAAAGCACTTTGACGACGGAAAAAATCTTGTGAAAGACAAACAATAGCAGGATTCCATTGTGTATTTTTGTCATCTTCTCGTTTCTGTAAAAATACTCGTAACTCTCTATTAATTTGGAAAATTGCGCCTTGGAATAAATAAACAATTCCTGTGCTTTTCTTACGGTATTGGCTCATCACAACATGCAAAACAACCATAGTAATCAAGGAAGCAAAAGCATAGGTAGGGTTCATGCTAAACATCATAAAAACACAAGCCAATGCGCCAAGCAATGAAATGTACCATCTTGAACGAAAAGTAGGACGGTAAGAAGTATCTCCTGATAAATGTTCTAAAAATGAAATGGAACAAATAGTACCATACGTTACCATAAAGAACATGGATATAATTTCGGCAACGGCATTTACATCACCTGCCATTACAAAAACAAGTGCAAAAGCAGAAGTTATCAATGTTGCATTAAATGGTTCAGCTTTTTTACCTTTTCCTTTTGCAAGCCATTTATTCATTTTTTGAGAAGGAAAAGCATCATCATTAGCTAAGGCTTGAAGCGTTCTAGGAGCAACTAAAATCGAACCTAATGCAGAAGAAGCTGTTGCAGCAGCCAAACCTACCAAAATCATAGGCCCCCAAATAGCTATTTTTTCCATAATCAGTTGGTCGCTGTTCAAGTCTTGTGGAGAAGCTGAAATATATAGTTTATAAACAATAAAAAGATAAATAACCATTCCTGCAAGTGTAGCTGCAAGTGTGCCAAGTGGAATCGATTTACGTGGGCTTTTCAAATCTCCTGAAAGACCTACACCAGCCGTCATTCCTGTAAAAGCAGGAAAACAAATCGCAAATACTTTAAAGAAAGAGTCTGGGTCAGAAATAGAATTATTCAATCCCATTGAATCAAAATCATGTATGTAGCCTGTATTTCCTGCAAAAAATACAATCAAGGAAATAAACAGCAAAGCAACAACAAAATAAAGAGCTTTTACACCCAAATCAGCTCCTTTTGTAGAAACCATCAAAATAAGAAGCAAAAGAGCAGGAAAACTAATCAATCTGTCTTCTACCAAAAATAAAAGACCATTATCAACTATAAATGGAACTGTTTTTAAAAAAATCAAAACAGGCTGAAAGGCTTGAGCAAAAGCAATAATATAAAAAGCAACACTAATAGCTTGTGATAAATAAAGCGCAATTCCGATAGTTGCACCGATATTTAGACCAAATGAACGAGAAACAATATAATATTCTCCACCCCCTTCTACCTTTTGGTTGGTAGCAATTTCAGCAATCGCCATGGCTGTTGGAATAGTTACAATATGCCCCAAAATGATGATCCCAATAGAACCCAAAAGCCCTATATTACCAACAGCGTACCCAAAACGTAAGAACATAACTGCCCCTAAAATAGTGGAAATAGCAGTAAAAAATACAGGAGCAGTTCCAAATCCTTGTCCTTTTACAAGTTGTTGAGAGTCTTGTCCTGCAGGAGGAAGGGAAAGAGGTGGTTTTTGAGCCATTTGTATAAGTTTTTTATATAATTAGGAGTAATGATAGAGTAGATATAAATATAAAACAGAGTAAAAATAAGCTCTAATAATCAAGCAAGTTAGTAAACTTTAGCTTATAATAAATTAAAAAATAAAAACAAAAAAGTTACTTTTTACTTTCTTTTTCCAACATTTGCAATAACTTCTTAATACGTTTGTGTAAAAACTTTGAATCAATATGTTCTTTAGCTACACAAATAAAGGCAAAAGTATCTACGTGCGACAAATCAAATTCAGATTTTTGCAGACGATAGCCTTCTCTAATTTGTCTTTTGATACGATTTCTATCCACAGCTTTTTTGAAATTTCGCTTCGAAACTGAAATCAACAAACGAGCAGGAGGAATAACTTTTTGTTCATTTTCCTCTTTTATATCTTCTAATTTTTTAGGAATAAATACTACTTTTAAGGGAAAGACAAATAATGATTTTCCTTTTTTAAAAAGTATTTCGATGTCTTTGACAGAAGAAAGGCGTTCTTGTTTTGTGAAGGTTTGCAAGTTGGGAAATAAAGTAAGAAGTAAAAAATATAAATTAAGAAGTATACATCGAACGTGATTTTTATACGAAAAAAATGATAAACTAAATTAGAATAAAGTCAAATTTTAGAAATAAAATCGTATTCAATTAGCTGTGCTAATTTTTCTGATTATTTGTCTTTACTTCTTACTTCTAAAATCTGACTTCTTACTTTATTTTACTCTTCCTCTTTTTTATCAACTTCGGTAGCCGAGAAAGGATAACGTAGGCGAGTAAAATAGAATACTTTTCTACGAGTAGGTTCATAGAGTTCATTTCTTACAATTTGATAGCCCGAAACCAAATAATTATCATCGTACCAGTGCATCAAAATTTCATCCGAACGACTGATTACATTATCCAAACTATCTCTTCTAGGTACTTTGTATTCCGAAATTAGAGGTTGTTCTTTACTTTTTACAGTTTGTTTGTAAAATAATTCTTCTTCATTTAACCTAAAAAGAGCCACTGTATCATCTTTGACACTATAAGAGAAAAAAGGAAATATTTTTTGTGTTTCAAACTCATCAAAATCAAATTGATTATCCCAAAGCAGTTTTCCTTCTTTATCAAAACTACAAACCAATCCTTGTTCGTATTTATAGCTTACTGTTGTACTAGAGTTTCGTGTTTGTTGCCATATGTTTCCAGTTCTATTACTATAGACACGAGAACTTCCATAAAAATAAGGATTTCCTACACTAGGCATGTTCATATTGTTATTATTTTGATAAATAGGATTGTATCCTTCCAAAGACAAATAAATTCGGTTTTCTTCTATTCGTAACGGACTTATAAAATAATCATTTGAATAACGTACAGGAGAATCTTTTTTTCTACCTCTTTTTACTTTAGCAATCATTTTATCTCGTTTTTTCTCATTCAAATTATTAAAAAAATTATTCAAATAAGAAAAGTCATAAAATCTAAAACCGTTTTCTTTTTTATCTTTTATTTTGAGGCTATAAATGCCCTGTGAACGTTTCCACTTTGGAGAAGAATATGTCCCAAAAACTAATAGTTCATCTGTACCTGTAATCAAAGGACGAAAAGTTTGTAAGTCATATTCTTTGTTATCTGGAATAGTTACATTGTAGCGAAGTTTGGCATCAAGGCTATAAAAATAGAAAAATGAATATTTGTAAGAGTTATATTTTCCTGCTACGATAGCCAAAATTACATCATTTTCGATATCGATACTTAGATTGGCCAAATAGGTGCTTTTCTGAACCAAAGAAGGCAAAATTTGCTGTCTGCCCGTTTCGATATTCAAATGCAGTACAACAGGATTATTTTCAGCTTCTCCACCTAATAAAATAATATTTCCAGCAGCACAAATTTCTGTATAAGTAGCCTTGAGCATCTTCTCATAATTGATAACTCTCATAGAGCCATTATACAAATTTATCTTTAATATTTCATATTCATAGCGTTGTTTGTCCACCAAATAATAAATAAAACTATCTGCAACTACATAATGTACAACCTTATCTTCTCCCTTTATGAGATGTTTTTGTTCCCATACATTCTGAAATGTAGTATCGTATTTGGCAATCAAAATTTCTTTTTTTCCTTTGACATAATGCGTCAAAGAAACCAACAAACCATCCTCACCCAATGGAACGGCTGTATAATCTGAAAAGTCAGAACCCTCTTCTGATTTTGTGGTAATTTCAGTATGGTCAATTACTTGGATTTGTGCCAAACTGGAAGAGTAAAAACCTGTAATTAGAAATAAAAATAAATTGAGTTTAATAAAATTAGTGATGCTGGTAGTGTTTCTGTTTTTTGTCCTATTATTTATCATAGTAAAATCTGTAATTTTTGTA